>DDLV01000138.1 GCA_002340325.1 Glaciecola sp. UBA2563
ACTACAAAGCTCCAGAAATACACTTAAATTTGTTATATCCTCCTAATCGACATCTATCCGCGAGAAATAAGCTTTTTGTAAAGTTCATATTGCAAAAATTCGGTGATAAACCTTATTGGGATCTTTAGCAAAATCCAATGCATATTTAAGGGACGCTATATAATTTTTAAAAACACTTAATATATTTTTTTGCCAGTATGAATCTTTTTTTCTATGTCTATGTCTATGGCTCCATACTCGCCTTATTTAGGTTTTCTATACTGAGACCTTATTTTAAATACCTTGCGCAACTTTTTGCCTTGCCTATATTTATAAGTAAATTTTATTAAGATCATTTTTTCAGTTTAAAAATGTCACAAAAACCAGACGAAATAACTTTGCGATTGTTGCGGCATTGATTGCGAAAAAAAGGAAAATAATCTGAGCTACGTTGTTTCACTAAACTTAGATTTAAAGATATGGTTGCCCAATATATTTGTATTTTCGGTAAATGGCTTTTTTTAACTACTAAGTAAGGCCTTTTTGACCTTGCTTCTAACAGAAACTAATTGAGGTAGAAATGAGCGATTCAACTAAGGTAGCAAAATGCCCCGTGATGCATGGCGGCAATACAGGCACTGGCAACCATGTTACAAAATGGTGGCCTGAAGCACTTAATTTAGATATCTTGCGCCAACACGGTACGCCGACAAACCCAATGTCACCCGATTACAATCATCGTGAGGCAGTAAAAGCACTCGACTTTCAGGGAGTGTGGGGTGACGTGAAAGCACTTTTGACCGACAGCCAGTCATGGTGGCCAGCAGATTGGGGACATTATGGTGGTCTAATGATAAGGCTCTCATGGCACGCTGCAGGGAGCTACCGCCTTGCCGATGGGCGTGGTGGCGCAGGTACGGGCAATATTCGATTTGAACCTCTTAACTCATGGCCGGACAACGCGAGTTTGGACAAAGCATGCCGACTGTTATGGCCAGTAAAGAAAAAGTATGGCAATGCATTAAGCTGGGCAGACCTAACTGCGCTTGCCGGAACAGTCGCGTATGATGCGATGGGTTTAAAGGTATACGGCTTCGGATTTGGTAGAGAAGATGTCTATGCACCCGAGATCGATATTAATTGGGGGGCTGAGAATGAAATTCTTGCGCCATCAGAAAACCGAGTAAACGAGCTTGAAAACCCAGATACGATGGAAACGGGCGTCGCGGCCTCTCACATGGGGCTGATTTACGTTAACCCTGAGGGCGTCAATGGTAACCCAGATCCAGCGTTGACAGCCAAGTACGTTCGCACGACGTTTGCACGGATGGCAATGAACGATGAGGAAACAGCAGCGCTTACTGTTGGCGGTCACACCGTTGGTAAAGCACACGGTGCTATGGCGGGTGATAATATTGGTAAAGAGCCATCAGCTGGCAGAATGCAGGATCAAGGTTTTGGTTGGCACAACCCGGATGCGCATGGCAAGGCGAATCAACACTTCACCTCTGGCATTGAAGGCGCATGGACGACAAATCCAACTCAGTGGGATGATGGCTATTTAAAACTCTTATTCGGATACGATTGGGAGCTTAAGAAATCGCCTGCTGGCGCTTGGCAATGGGAGCCTGTAAATATCGCAGAAGAAGACATGGTACCTGATGCTTCAGATCCTTCGATAAAGCACAACCCGATCATGACCGATGCAGATATGGCGATGAAAATCGATCCTACCTACAATGAAATATGTCAAAAATTTAAAGATGACCACGAGTATTTCTCGCAAACGTTTGCTAAAGCGTGGTTTAAATTAACGCACCGCGATATGGGGCCAAAAGTTAATTATTTGGGACCATTCGTACCTGAAGGCGACTTGATTTGGCAAGATCCTATTCCTGCAGGAAATAACAGCTATGACGTTACAGCAGCAAAAGCGGCAATTAAAGCAAGCGGTTTAAGCAACGCAGACATGATGGCGACCGCATGGGATAGCGCTCGCACTTATCGAGGGTCAGACAAACGCGGCGGTGCTAATGGTGCTCGCATTAGACTTGCGCCACAAAAAGACTGGGAAGCTAATGAGCCTCAACGTTTGGCTACAGTCCTTGAAACATTAGGCCCTATTGCTGAAAAGTTTGATGCTTCAGTCGCTGATATGATTGTACTGGCAGGTAGTGTTGGATTAGAGGCGGCGATAGAAAAGAGCGGGCATTCTATCGAAGTCCCGTTCACTCCGGGTCGAGGCGATGCTTCTCAGGATATGACGGAAGTTGATTCTTTTGCCTACCTTGAACCACTTTCTGATGGATTCAGAAACTATCACAAAGAAGGCTTGAGCATTAAACCCGAAGAGATGCTGTTAGACAGAGCTCAGCTGTTAGGTTTATCTATTGCTGAGTTAGTGGTGTTAGTCGGTGGAATGAGAGTGTTAGGACTTAATTACGGCAGCTCTACCAATGGTGTTTTCACTGACAATGTTGGCGCTTTGTCCACTGACTTCTTTGAAACCATTACGGATATGAAGTACAGCTGGCACACCGTTGACGATGTGTCGTTCGAATTGCGTGACCGTGATTCGGGTATGATTAAATACCTAGCCTCAAGTGCAGATTTGGTGTTTGGTTCAAATGCTATTCTGCGCACCTATGTTGAAATCTACGCGCAAAACGGTAATCAAGACAAGTTCGTTCGAGACTTTGTCGCTGCTTGGACTAAGATCATGAACGCAGACCGTTTTGATGTACAATCATAAATATCTAATGCATCCTTTGTAAGCCCAAAAGGATTTAAACGGGCGCATGTACTGTGGCCGTTTTTTTCAAGTTTATCACACTTAATTTGCATTAAATTGACCGAGCAACGCTAGATGTGAGCATTGGCATGTCTACTAATACATTGAAAGAAATCAAAAGTAATGAAACTGAGCTTGAGTAGGAATTAATTAATAGTTAGCCACCTAAAAATCGTAAACCGTTGCTCGCGCCAACAAATCACTTGCACTGATCTTGTCTTGTGAGCATCGCTTAACATTCTCAACTGAGAATACGTAATAGCGACTTGCGCCTTTGTTTTCGAATGAGGTGTCAAAATTATTCAGTACAAAAGTTATATGCTCATCTTGAGGTAATGCGCGAAGTCCTGCACCAAATCTACACAACGTATCGGAGACATCTTTTTCAAAATTATTCAAAAATGCTCGATTGGCATTTCTTCGTTCCTCGCGTTTTTGCTCGGCTTTTTGTTTGCGCTTATCGCTAATTTCTTGCGCGGCTTCCTTTAGGGACTTTTGGTCGGTATTGGCCTTTTCAAGCGCTTTTTCCAGTGCGCTAAGTTCTTCTTGAATTTCCTTTTTTCTTAACTCATCTGCACGTCGCAATTCAAATTCAAGGTCGCGCTTTTCTCTCTCTACATCTCGTAATTGCCATTGATGTTCGCGCAGTTGGCTTTCGAGTTCTCGTAACTTTTCAGATACTTCGTTCATGTTTTCAACTTGAAATATTCCTGACTCTGTTAAGGCCTCATGAATAGTTTCCTGATGTGCCTGAAGATTGAGCTCATCGAATACTGGAAATTCAACATCAGGTAGTAAAAATTCAAATGCACCATCGTGTGAATCAAAGAGATTTGACCATGATCGACTTGACGTACTCACACTAAAGACTACGCCCTGGTTAGCGAGGTAATCGCCTTTAATGCGACTAACTTTAATCGCTGGTTTGTTATCGTCTTGTTTCAGCGTGGTGAAAAATACCTGTTCCATGATTTCCAGTTCTTCAGCAAGTTCCGCAAAATCTGCACTGGCATGGGTTGACCCTGGGATGAGTAATAGCAAAAGGCAGTAAATTGGAATGAGTGGATACTTCATGCAGGATAATATTACGTTCACTTTGAGTCTCCTGTAATTGAAAAATTGATAGGTTGATAGATTGGTTTGCAAATAGTGTCGATTCATTGGGTAACCGCTCGTTTATTCATCTGGAACAACATCATTAACGGGTCTGACCGACTCTATTGGCACCCCTGTTTTCAGGCTTATTTCATTCTGTAAATCATTAAGTTGCCGAGCGAAAAACACTTGGTCGTCGTATCGCTGTTGATTGATCAATTTGAAAAGTTCAGCGAAGTCTTCCCGTCGCTCTTGGCGGTTTGACGAAAGCACGTATTCCGTCAATTGCGAATTTATTGTTAGTTGTTGATCTTTTAAGGCATCAAGATACTGGTTAAATACTTGCGCATTTGTGTTTTGAAACTGAGCTATACGGGCCTGTACGATGTTTTCTATTTGGTCATCGCTGATGGTGTGTCCAAATCCAATTGATACTCGGTCTTGGGTATATTCGATATTAAAGCCCGTTAATATCATAAGCAGCGCAGCAATCGAGAACGCAAGAGACGTTATGGGTATACCACGCCATTGCCACCAGTGAACTTTACCGTCAGATGGAGAATTGTTTGGTGCAAAGAAGTGTTCTTCATTCCCTTCTTGATACCACTGAGGGGGTTGAATTTCTTGATGATCATCAGCAATATCTGCTACAAGATTAATACTCTGTACTCTTGCAGCAAACTCGCTGTCTTCTGTACAGAGCGCTTCAAACGCCTGGCGTTGTTCGGGTGTCATGCTTTGCGTTAACCAAGCTTCAAAAATATGTTGTTTATCGAGATTAGACATGCTCGACCTCCACTAAATCTTTCAACTTTGACGTTGCTGAATATAAACGTGATTTAACCGTATTGACTGAAATACCAAGTTGCTGCGCAATGTCATCAAAAGTGAATTGGCTAAAAAACTTGAGTTCGACGATTTCGCGCTGGTTAAATGGCAAGCTGCGCATAATCGCATGAAGGTGCAATTGTTGTTGATTAATCTGAGCATCGATTTCTGGCGAGTGAACGCAGGTTTGGTCCTCGACTTCCGGGGCATCATCCAAGCTAATGTTAGGTTGACGACGCCTGAAAAAATCCATGCATCTAAAATGCGCAATCCTAAAAAGCCAGCCTTTAAAGCTGCCTTTTCCTTGGTAGGCTGCAAGACTGTTGTAAACTGAAATGAATATTTCCTGAAGTAAATCGTTAGCGTCGTCAGGATCACTTGTCATGCGCAGCGCATAGTTATAAATACTTTTTTCATAACGAGACAACAACACTAACCAAGACTTTTTATGTCCCGATTTCGCTTTTTCCACTAGACGCTCGTCACTTGTTTCCAGCACGCATTTTTCTCAATTACAAATCACTATCTTACAAGTCGTATGGTCAAACAAAAAAGTTTTACCTCATAATCATTTTTCTTTGTTTATTGTTTTCACATACAACGTTTTTCTCTGGTACTCTAAAATTTCATCACGTAATTAATACAACTATAAAGCCGACAATGAAAACAAAGTTACTTAAATTCTGTTTGTTCTTTTTCGCAATTATATGTGCAAGTGAAAGTGCATTGGCAAATGCTGAGCCTATACCAATCGGATACTTCACTAAGGGTTTGGAATACCACAATGCGGTGCTTTCGCCTAGCGGTAAATACATCGCCGTACAGCGTTCTGCCGACGAAGGAAAACAGCTGGTAGCGATTGTTGAGACGAAGACGCTATCGTTGAAATCGCATATTCCTGCAGGTTCAAAGCTATCGCCATTTAATGTTCAGTGGGTGAATGATGAAAAAGTGATTGTTGAATTTACCGAGGAATTTAAACGGTTTGAACATGAATTTGCCAATGGTGAACTCATGACGATGGATGCAGATGGAAAGAAAAAACGCATGATCATGCAGCGTAAAGCCTTCATATCAAATACGAGTAATGCCAGTAATAATGATTTGTTCGGGGTTGCAAGAGTTGTGCATCGCTTACCAAAGGAAGAAAAACATGTGCTAGTAATGTTCCAGGATTGGACCGAAAGTACATCCAATTACGGCAGTAAGCCAAAGCTCTATAAAACCCACACAACCTCTGGAAGAGTAAGACTTGTGACGCAGGCACCTTCTTATGAATCCTATTTCACCTTTAATTTTGAAGGGGTGCCTCAGTATTCTGTTGGACTGGATAAAGAGGCCATCGGTGAAGGCAACATACTCATAGTTCATCGGTTTCAGGATAAAGAATGGGTTAGGGTTAAAGACATAAGCATAGAAGCCGCGCAAGTTACCGTTATTGCGTCTACTGAGACGCCGGAAGAGGTTTACATTCGAGCAGAGTATTTAGATACACCGGATAAAATCTTCCGCTACAACATGGCATCCAACGAAAAAAAATTGGTGTTTTTTCATCCCGAAGTTGACCCTGCACATCTTGATATAAACCCCAAGACCGGTGAGTTGATTTCGGTGCATTTTGAGACGGATTATCCCAATCTTCACATCGTGCAACCAGAACATGTTTACTCGCGTTGGTACCCCGCTTTGTTTGAAGCGTTTGGTGGAGACCGTGTGAGAATAACAAGTGCTACTGATGACCAGCAAAAACTCATTGTTCATGTTTCTGGTAGCGATGAACCAGGACAATTTCATCTTTTTGACACGCAAACCAAAAAACTACGCTATCTGTTTCAAGCTGCGTCATGGATCGATACAGAAAAACTAATCGCTGCAGAACCCATTGAATTTGAAGCTCGCGATGGTCATAAGATAAAAGGTTATCTGACAGAGCCCAAGGCAAATGGCGGGCAAGCGCCATTGGTCGTTATTCCGCATGGTGGCCCTCATGGTGTGCGCGATTGGTGGTCATATTACCCTGACGTTCAATTTCTCGTATCTCGTGGTTTTGCCGTGCTGCAAGTAAACTTTAGAGGTTCTGGCGGCTATGGATACGGATTCGAAGTAGTAGGACATAGAAAGTGGGGAAGTTTGATTCAGCATGACATTATAGACGGTACAAAATGGGCAGCTGAACGCAGTTCCATAGATAGTAATAAAATCTGTATATGGGGTGGTTCATTTGGTGGCTATTCTGCGTTAATGAGTCCGATGATTGAACCTGATTTATATAAGTGTGCAATAGGTTTTGTTGGCGTTTATGATTTGAATTTGATGTGGACGACAGCAGACATTCAGCGCAATAAATTCGGCAGAAATTTTTTGCAGCAAGCCATTGGAGATGATCAAGAAGAACTGAAGCGTAATTCACCGCTGCACAATATAGACAAATTGAAAGCACCTGTTTTAGTCGTGCACGGCGAGGAAGATTGGCGAGTCAATGAGAAACATTATCACGTAATGAAAGCCGCATTGGATAAAAAAGGCCATCCTGCCGAATACATGTTTGTTGAAAAAGAAGGTCATGGTTTTGCAGATGAAAAAAACCGGACGGATTACTACAAAAAAGTGGAAGTATTTTTGAACAAATATATCGCGCCATAGCTGGCGTCGTTCTGTCACTTGTTTGCCAGTAAACAAATCTTGTACTAAAGCTTTATAAATATTTACGCTTTTTATGTAAGAGATAATTAATGTCAGGTATCAAAGACAAATCTGACGTAGGGTTTTTGTGGGTGGTCATTGGTGTGAGCATAGGCGCTGGAGCAGTCATTGGGGCGATACTCGGTTATATAGTGGGTAATCCAGTCAAGGGCGTATCAGTAGGAAGTATGTTTGGCGCTGGTATTGGTATTCTAGTAGGCGACAAACTATAGGTGCAAGAAAAGGGACACCACTCGCGTATTACAGTTTATCAGTTCTTTAGTACACTGTGATTTATGAACAAAGGTCACCACGCTCTAGCGTTTGAATTGAATATGAAAAAAATCATCCTCATGTCGGTATGCTTGGTGACTCTAATTGCCTGTGTATATAAATTCTGATGCTTCTCGCAGTTGATATTGGTAATTCAAATATTGTTTATGGTGTTTACCATAATGGTGGTTGGCAGCATCAATGGCGCGAAGAAACCGATAATGAACAACCTCTGTTAGATCAGATAACTGCTATTGGAAAGGAGTTTTCGGCAACTGAACTTTCTCCAGATGATGTTGAAAGTGTCATATTAAGCAGTGTCGTTCCGCATTGCACACCGGCGGTTTTAGGTGCTTTGCTGCGGCTATTTGGTGAAGACATAGTTACAGTCGTTGATGAAAGCACCTATCGGCATTTACCTATACACATCTTAAATCCACAGGAAATCGGTTCCGATCTGGTGGCCAATGCAGTAGCGGGTTTTATGCGATTCCAGAATGCTGCCGTTACTGTGGTTGACTTTGGTACAGCGCTTACCTTCACTACAATTTCATCGAAAGGTCATATTATGGGTGTTTCTATTGCCCCAGGCCTTAATACCGCAATTAAGTCATTATTCAACAATACAGCAGCGCTGCCCGAGGTGCCGCTAGATTACCCCGAAAGTGTCCTTGGCATAAATACCATACACGCCATTCAATCCGGGGTATTGATGGGGTATACAGGCATGGTGAAATATATGATTGAGCAGATTAAGTCAGAACTCAATTGCCAAATAGATACTACCCATTTTGTTATCGCGACTGGCGGATTATCGAGTATCTTGACACCATTAAAAGATGTTGTTGACGATATCGATCCGATATTGACGCTTGAGGGACTGCGGCTGATATCAGAGTTTTATCAAGATGAGCAGAGACTAAGGTAGTCGACTTAAAACGTATTAATCTGAATACCAATTTATAAAACGGCATATGTAACGTTCACTTCACCGTGGTTTAATGCACGCCACTGATGAAAACCAATACGCAAGTATACGTTTGAATCAACGAGTAGATAGAACCAGAGAGATAGACGCTGGTCAGCAGTCATCAAAGTAGTATCGGAGTTCAGTTGCATGAGAGTAGTCGCAACTATAGCCACATTGTCCGCCATCGCGGCATTTATGTATTCAACCTCTAATGCAACATATTCCACCCCACAAGAGGTCATTCTGCAGGGATTGCCTAAAGCTGATATGGTTTCGATCGTCACCGAATCAGGGGGCGAGGTTACCAAAGAGTTCAAATTCATTAATGCAATATCTGCATCATTAAATGACAAACAGCTGGATAACTTAACGCGAGAGCAGCCAAAGCTACGTGTAATAGATGATGCCAGCATAAACGTATCGGATAGCACCACCGCACCTTCACAGCTACTTGAGCAAAAAAGATTAAAGGTCAACGTGAATAAAAACCGCGTAAATTGGACGGGCGTTAACAATAGCGGAAAGGCCATCAGTATTGATGCGCTTACCCTTCGGTATCCCGAAACGGCTAGTGGCCTTAAAAACGTTAGAATCAACGGTGTTAGATACAAGGCAAATTTGTTATCAGATAGCGGTACATTGGTGTTTGCTGAAGATGAACAAATCACTTTGGCGGCCGGCGAAGAGCTTAAAATTAGGCTTAGGTTCGATTCGATAAGTGATAAGAGAAGAAAGGGCTTTTCGTTTGTGTTTTCAGAACGAAACCTTGAAGCAAACAGTCGATTCAAATTTGACTCGCGTAACCAATCCGTGAAGTGGACGACGCCTGTTGATAGTCTTATCGAAAATGTTGATGTTAAAAAGTTGGAGTTGGACTTCCCTGAACATAATGGAGGCGTCAAAACCATCAAAATTAATGGCAGCGACACTTCGTTTTCAGTCAACAGTGCAGGCCAATACGTGATTAATGATATTGTCCAGATAGACAGACATCACAACATTGATTTTGAAGGTCTGTTTCATTCACTCGTCAGCACCTACATTGATCGCGCGCCAGCCCCATCACCAGAACAAAGTGAAACACAAGAACAGCTAAAAATTGAAGTTGCATTCGATGAGCAGACATCGGCCAATCCAAGCGATTTTGATGCAGTCTTGCATTTTGAAAATGGCCATATGCTGGCATTAGAGGCGGATAATAACAATATCGCACAAGGTAAAGAACGCGACACATTTTTCCCCACTATTGTTAGAGCGGACAAACTTCACGATATGGGCATAACAGGTCGTGGCGTCGGTGTTGCCATCATTGATACCGGCTCAGATCTGCCTAGAGAGATTAGCCGAACAACCGATGGCGGATACAAGCACATAACCTTTAGAGACTTTGTGTCATGGGATGAGAGAGACCGATTCCTGACAATTGACGGTAACGGTCATGGTACACATGTCACTAGTATTATTGCTAACTCCACCCAAAGCGTCAGATACGCGGAAGATGGTATTACAAGCTACAACGGTATTGCGCCAAACGCAGATTTAATCGTGTTAAGAGCGTTTGACGACAACGGCGCATCAAGCTATTCAAATGTTCTAGCGTCTATTGAATATGCAATTGAGAACAAAGATAGGCACAACATACGCGTATTGAATCTTTCATTTAGCGCAACCCCAAGCAGTTATTACTGGGATGACCCCCTCAACCAGTTGGTTATGCGCGCATGGCAAGAAGGCATAGTAGTCGTTGCGGCTTCGGGCAACAGAGGTTCAGGTGCGATGTCAGTTGGTGTGCCTGGCAATACGCCATACATCATTACGGTCGGTGCAACATCAGACAATGCGACACCGTTTGATCTAAGCGATGACTTTGTTCCAACGTTTTCGAGTGCCGGACCAACTGTCGAAGGATTTATTAAACCTGAGATCGTCGCACCGGGACTAAGAATTCAAGGCTTAATTAGCGAGCGGACCTTTGTGCGCGATTACTTTGGCATGTTCGACAATGACCCATTCGATGAGCATGATTACTTTGACCTTTCCGGTACATCACAATCTGCGGCTGTCATCTCAGGTATCGTAGCGTTGATGATAGAAAATGACCCGCTGTTAACACCTGACGAAGTCAAATGTAGATTGATGGATACCGCACGTATCGCAACACTTGACGAAAACACATTGGCATACAGTGTCTTTCAACAAGGACTTGGACTGGTCGACGCATACGAAGCTCTGTATTCAACAGCAGGTGATTGTATTGACCAAACAATGTCGATCGCAAAAGACCTTGCTGGTGAGGAGCATTACATCGGACCTGTTCGATATAACGAAACATCAGGCGAATTTGAAATTATCGGTGCAGAAGGAATAGAGTGGAATGGGGTCTATAACGACTCACAGCTATGGCGCAAGGGACGCTTTAACAGTGATTCGCAACTATGGGGCAACAGAAGTTTTAATTCTGACTCACAGCTCTGGCGTCACACGTCAGGCGGCTTTAGAAGTAACTCACAGTTATGGCGTCGAACCTCTTTTAATGTGGAATCACAGCTGTGGGGCAATCCTGGTTTTGACGTAAATTCACAGTTGTGGGGTAATCAGGTATTTAATGCTGATTCACAGCTTTGGGGTAATCGAAGATTCAACAGCGATTCGTCTTTCGATGACGCCACACTTGGCAGCAGTTCATTGCAACAAGAATGGATTGACCACGAATAGGTATAGGATCATGCTAAGTATTCAAAAGCCATAATAATGTAATTGCGCTCTTCGGAGCGCAATTTTTTTATGCAGAGATTTAATTTCACAAAACACTATACCCAACCGTTCTCTCTGAAGGCCTCTAATGTTTGCGTAAAGATACGCATTTCTTCGGGTTGTCCAAGCGACAGTCTATTCCAGCCATCTTCAGCTGTCATGCGCCTGCCGACCTTTATGTTATTTGCTAACATCTTTTTGCTATAGGATTGGAGATCAGCATTGATTCTATGCAATACAAAGTTTGTATCGCTTGGTATGTAGGGGAGTGCCAATCTATCTAATGTTTTAGTCAGGTGCGCTTTGGACTCCTGATTAGATTTTATACTTGTCTGCAGAAACTCTTCATCATCCAAGCTGGTGATGGCTGCCGCAAGGCCGGCTGCAGATAGATTAAAACTTGCGGCATATTTGTTAAGTTTCGCCGCTGTTTTAGGTGCTGCAAATCCATACCCAACGCGCATTCCCGCCATGCCATATACTTTTGAAAATGTGCGAGCTACTACGACATTTTCCTTGCCATCTTGTATTAATGACAATGCGCTTTCGTATTTTGCATTTGAGACAGCATACTCGTGATACGCCTCGTCTATCAAAAATACATAGTCGTCAGGTGCAGTTAGTATCCAATTTGTCAGCGCGTCTTTGTCGCAGATAGTGCCAGTCGGATTATTTGGATTACAAATATTGATAAGTACTGGACCACTTACTTTCGATGCAGCGCGTTTTAATGCCTCTATGTTGGTCACAAAATCATTTTCTAATGCAACGCGTACAACCTTCATGTTGCGGGCCTCTGCACGTCCTCTAACATCACCAAAGGTAGGGCTTGGTTCTATCAACGTTGCACCTAACGCATATGCGTAGGACACAACAAGGCCGAGTATTTCAGTGGACCCATTGCCTAAAAACACTTGTGACTCTGGCAGTTTGTTTTTAGATGCCAATGCTGACGTCAGCGCATCGACGGCATCTACCTGGTAAATGTTACCATATAGTGATAGTGCTTGTTTGGCCGCCTCGACAGCTTTTGCCGACATGCCTAATGAGTTTTCATTGTAGTGCAGTCTTAGTAACGACTGGTTTTGTCTAAATGCCAATATGTTGTCATCTAGTACTTTTGCAAAGGCACCAGCGCTAGGAAGTAGCGCAATTCCAGCACCTATGGTAAGACCTTTGAGAAAGCGACGTCTATTTATGCCGTCGCCGCCATTTGTTGATAAAAGTTCATGTTGCATAAAAAGTCTATATGTCTACAGATACGCGTTAAAAAACGCTTATTCTGATATGTTCTAATTGAGAATTCTTCTGTGAAGCGTATACGAAGTGCGTTTTCGTTGGCCTGTTTCAATGTCGTCTATATAATCAGTTCGTACAAAAACATCGCCTGCAATCGACATTTCAGCATAAGCTTGCGCGTCGCTTTCAGAGCGCTTTTTCCATGCGATTAGGATTGTCCAGTTATCGGGTGAGTAAACTGTGGTCTCCAGCAATTGATGTTCGACAACGGTTTCTTCACCGTCTTCAGTTTTGTAGCGATTGATGTATACGCCTTCGCCAAGCTCTACTAGAAAATCGTTATTTTTGCCGTCATGGCTCCAGAAGAATCGGCCTGTCAATGGATTTATTAATTCCACATCCCAAGGTCCTATTTCATATTTTGGCGCATCTACCCAGCTGCCTGTTGCTTCGTCTACTGAAGTCCCGGCAATTGTCTGCAAAGAACCTTCTGCCCAACTGCTCATTATAGTTTCAAGTTTGTCTTGTTCTGGTTCTTGCGCTTGTTCTTGCGCGTTGGAAACAAAAGACATGCAGACGATAAATGTACTGAAGAAGAGATTGCCAATTGTTCTTATATTCATAGCATTTCCCTAAATTTTTTATTCTACTGAATAAAAAATAACCAGATATAGTTAACTATGCAAGGTCTTTGACCGCACTATTTTTTAATTTAAATGGATTAAAACGCAGTTGTTTGAATTACAAGTATTTATTTTGTGTTGGCAAAGGTCGTCATTGATAATGACTGTGCTAACGACACTGCTAAATTATCGGCGTCGAATCGGAAATATAACGCTACCAGTTTGTTTTATCAATACGCTAATTAACAGCCCTAGAAGCGCTAGATACGTAAAATTGCCACCTCCGCTATCGGGCAGAGTGTCAACAACCTCAAGTGCAATGCGCGTGCTTGCTTCTGCTTTTCCATCACTAGTGGTAAAGGTAAATGCAATGGAATCTTCGGTTAACTGTTGAGGTATTGGCAATGAAAACTCCCCACTAGCAGGCAGGGAATCAATTTGCTCAAACTGCGCGTTCTCGCTTTCCATTCTCACCGTTAACCACTCTTTATTTTGGTCAGTCGCTTCAATTTGAAATCTTACATTACTTCCCCTAACTGCAACACTAGGTTCTATGGTGACGGAAATAGTAGGAGCGCTTTGTGAAGGCATCGCTATCACCGCAACACGTTCTTTTAGGGTGTTTTCTTGCGTTGAGATTGAAAATTCAAAACCGACGAACTCTTCTACAAACACTTCAGGCATGTTGAATTGTATTTGTGAGGAAGACTCAACTATCAGGTCAAGCGGACGCCCCATTATTTGATTCACCTGAAGCGGCAGGCTATTTGGTTGGCCGTCTAATTCAACAGTGACCGTGACCATTTCACCCGCGTTCGCCCGTCCAACAGAGGGTATTGCAAGAAGATCAGGCGTCGAAGCGTCAGCAGCCGGAAGCTCGCCTTCCAATATAAAATCTCCAGTTGGGATACCGATTGTATCGTAATCAAAACTGCCTTGAACATAGCGTGGATTGGCAATTGGGACGACAGCATTTACATTAACGATGTGAGCATCTATTAAGTCAGACAACTCTGCGAGTTTTTCTGGAAAATCTTTTACAAGGTTGTTTGTTTCGCCTGGATCAACACCGATATTGTACAGTTGATTGTAATGCACCATTTCGATTCCGTTTTCTTCGCCGTAGTAGAAAGTGCGTATTAGCTTCCATTGTTCATGAGCAACGGCAATTGATGGTGGTAACCACTCTGGTACCCGTGGTTCGGCCGTGTAGTATGTAAATACAGGTTGCGTTGTTACAGGGCTATCAGTCGTTTCAGCATCGGCATCACCAGATAGGACAAAGCGAAAATCAATCCCATCAACAGCATGTGAGCTGGGCCAGTCAATGCCGAGTCCTGATAGGATGCTTGGAAAAAAATCAACCGATTGTATGGGATATTGTGTAATGGTGTTCGGCTGTGTAAGGCTAGGCCATATAATGAATGCTGGAACGCGAGAACTTCCTTCATACATGGTTGCCTTACCGCCTCTTAGCGGAAAGTTAGTTGTTGGTCGTTGACCATCGATTTGCGTATATTCTGCGCCTCCGTTGTCTGAGGTAAATACTATAATGGTGTCTTTTTCGATGCCAGCTTCAATGACTGCCTCCCAAAGGATCCCTATAGCATCATCAAACTGTTTTATCATAGCAGCGTAGACGGGTGCCGCCTGCACTGCAGAATCATCGAGTTTTGAACGAAAATACCGCACAAGATCGGGGTCGGCGTCATAAGGAGTATGAACAGAAAATGGCCAAAAATTAACGAAGAAAGGTCCGTTTTGATGATTGGCTAAAATCCAGTCTTTTGCTTCATTGGCAAGTCTTACATCAATATGTTCGCCTTGCATTTGAGGCTGCAGATTTTCTGCATAACGCCACGGAGCTAAATACCCCCCAGCAGGTCCTGGGCCATCGTAATTTGGAATATCAATATCAAAACCATGCTCTAACGGAGAGAAAGGCGCTTCACCCAAATGCCATTTTCCAAAGTGCGCGGTCTGATAGCCGTTTTCTTTTAATAGAGAAGAGATAGTCGGGAAAGTGGTATCAAGTCGAGTTACGGTCAGAGGAGAAATCGACTTTCGATTAGTCGGTGCGCTGGAAGGTAATGTGGCTTGTAATCTAACGGGTTCAAGGTGATGCTCGGGAACCGTTGAGCCATGACGCGATGGTGTTTGTCCGGTCAAAATACTTGCTCTTGTAGGAGAGCACAGAGGGCTATTTGAATATGCGCGGGTAAACGATAAACCCTGACTGGCAAGAGAATCTATGTTTGGTGTCTCATAGATAGGGTGCGGCTGATACATGCCAGTGTCGTTCCAACCTAAATCATCAGCCAATATAAATATGATATTTTTTGGGCTAGATGCTACTGCCAGGCTACTAAGGCTCATGCACAATAAGGTCAGAAATAAAAGGCAAAGAAAGAGTACGCTATGATACAAAATGGAAGAGGATAGACGAAAAGCAGTAGAGTTCAGTCTTGTTTTATTCATTTGACTTCAATGCAATTGTTTCTCGTTATTTTACACATCGCCTTGAATGCGTGATTAATGTGCGAAACGCCGACAACATCAGTTAGTATTGACGAAAGTATATGCCGACGGTGCCATAGTTTAAAGGATCATTAGTTTTCTTGCGACGTGGTCTGCCAGTTCAATCGGTTTGATTCGAAAGGGATACTGCATTTTTCGCAATAGCGCTCTATGGCTACTGTCATTTTCGTCAAAATCAATCCAAAACAACTCTGCAAGTTCAGAAGTGCCAGATAAATAATCGTAGCTTGTTAGGGAAAATTGGAGGTGTTTGCCAACGGCTAGTGCGTCTACGCGCTGATATATGTGTAAGTTGCCACTCATTTCTACGTTTTCGTTCATTGGTATATGTTAGTTAACGTGTTTTTGTGTAATGTGATCAATATGTATGCCACATATATCAATATTTCTGAAAAAGCCTCTTTTGATTGTTTATGCAGTGTAAAAGATGGTTATAAATCTTTAATAATATGTAAAATTTTACATAAATATTACATTTTACTATTCTTCATCAGGTAACACTTGCATGCACATTAATAAGTGCAACTAAGTAACCTAAAGCAATGATCATCCACACATGATCGCAAGCAAATATTAAGAAGAATGAAGATGCAGACAGTAAAAGAGGGCAAGATCCAACCGGGAATAAAATGGGGACCATTTACCATACGGATCCCATTTGTACATCTTAAGCCTTCGCTGACAGATTTACTGCAAGGATTGGCCGTCGCTGGCGCGACTGGGTTGGCACTTGTGCCATATTTTATGTCACTTTTAGGTTTGACATTTGAAGAAGCAGTAATGATGTCTGTCATTCATAGCCTTTTGATTTCTTCTTCATGGATGATTTTTGGCGATCCGTATGCACCGGGTTGGTTAACACCGGCGATACCATTTGTAGTGGCGTTTATCATGTCCCCTGCCTACGTAGGCGACCATGCGTTACAATTTCAGGCGATGACGGCATTGTCCATTAACTTTGCGCTTATTCTTGTGGTATTGGGTGTTACCGGTCTCGGCGCAAAACTGATAAAGGTAATCCCGAATGTGTTAAAAGGCGGCATTATTCTGGGCGCCGCAATCGCTGCATTTTTGCGCGTAACCAAAGACGGAGACGCAGCAAATGTGTTTCAGTCTGCGCCGATTGCGGGGACGCTTGGCGTTGTTGTGTGTTTAACATTTGCGTTTTCAAAACCGCTGCAAATGCTTGCCACTAGAAATAAAGGTTTCGCGAAACTTATCAGTTTGGGCTTGCTTCCCGGGTTTATAATCGCTGGTGTAATCGGCTATTTCACGGGAGAGTTTGATTACAATATTCGATGGGAAATCCTCGACGTTGGCGGCGCGATGACGACACTGCTAGATAAGGCATCGCCTTTCGTCATTGGTTGGCCATCGCTGGAAACCTTTGCCGCGTCATTTCCATTAGCATTGATAACGTACATTTTGTTTTTTGGGGACTTGGTAACAGGTAATGAAATGATCGACCAGGCCCAAAAAGAAAGGACCGATGAAAAATTGGACGTTAATAGCAGCCGAGCGCACATGGCGACAGGCATTCGCAATTTTATCATGGGTATTACCGCGCCGTTTTTTAGTACTCAGGGAGTGTTATGGACAGGGATTCAAGTTATTTTATTGAAGCGATGGGCGCAGAGTAAAGATACATTGAATTCCATATACGACAGTATTAGTAGCTTTTATTTATTCGGCATTCCGTTTTTGTTTTTATTGATGCCATTGGTCACATTGCTGCAACCTCTTCTGCCCGTTGCCCTAGCGGTAACATTGATATTAACGGCATTCGCTTGTGCAACGCTTGCGCTATCAATTGTCAATGACGCAACTGAACGAGGCGCAATGGTAATTACCGCAATGGCGTTTTCATTGTTTGAGCCTTGGCTAGGCTTATTGATAGGTGTGTTTACCATCGCATCTCTTTGTGGCATTGGCGTGTTTTCAAATCAATCACCAAAACCCACTGGTGAAAAAGAATCTTAAAAAGCTGAAGAGCAACGATTTAGCTAGCCAAAAGCGCAATACGAGACCGAATCTTCTAGCTGTTCTCACGTAAACACAGATATAAACGTGTCATTCGAACATGTGCTTTTTTTGGATCTCTTCAAATTCCAAGGTATAGTCAAGAGTTATTGATTTATTTACTCAAGATGTTATTTACTCAATAGATAGAGAGCTGAACTTTAATGTTTAGTTTTGCCCTTAGAGCGCCAGATCAAGATAATTAATCTGACGTAATATAACAATAAAGGCATTATCAAGGAGGCAGGCAGTGGGTCAACATGACGTTAATATCAATCGTACCGCAAGTGATTTGCGGCTCTTCATGCGACATCTTTTGCGGGACATTCAGGCATTGGAATACATGCTCGAGAATGGCATGTTCGAGCAGGGAAGAAGTCGTATTGGCGCTGAGCAGGAGTTTTTCCTCGTCGATAGCGATATGAGACCGGCGTCGATTGGTGATAAATTAATAAAACATTTGGACCCAGAGTATTTTACGCCAGAGTTAGCTTTATTTAATTTAGAAGCGAACTTAGACCCCCAAGACTTTGATGCGCATTCACTGCGTCGTATTGAAGAACAGCTTAAGCTACTCACTCATCAAATTACCTCTAGAGCGTCGTCCCTAGGCGCACATGTGGTTCAGACCGGTATCCTACCTACGATTCGCAAATCAGATTTAAATTTGGATAACATTACACCCAAACCTCGTTATCGCATGTTGAACGATGTGCTATGCGGTATGAGAGGTGAGGAAAATAGACTTAATATCAAGGGCTTGGATGAGCTGATGTTCACGCATGACAATGTACTGATTGAAGCGTGTAATACGAGTTTTCAGTTGCATTTTCAAGTGACGCCTGAAGAGTTTGCAAAGTATTACAACATCGCTCAAGCCATTAGTGGTCCATTACTCGGTCTTGCTGCCAACAGTCCGATTCTGATGGGCAGACGGTTATGGCATGAGAGTCGAATTGCGTTGTTTCAGCAAGCTATTGACACGCGCTCGGCGAATAAGTCGAATCGTGAGCAAGAACCGCGAGTGTGGTTTGGCAATAGTTGGGTAAAAGAATCTGTTCTTGAACTCTATCAGGAGGATATAACAAGATTTAGAGTGTTGTTTGCTCAAGACATAGATTGCGATCCTTTCGATGCGCTGGACAATGGCACTGTACCAAAGCTACAAGCGCTTTGTTTGCACAACGGCACGGTTTATCGTTGGAATCGACCTTGTTATGGCATCAGTGACGGTAAGCCGCATCTGCGCATAGAGAACCGCATTCTACCCGCGGGACCGACGGCATTAGATACGATGGCGAACAGCGCGCTGTATTTGGGTCTTCTTTGCGGTTACGGGAAAAATGACGTTGACTTTGCACAGCATATGGATTTTTCAGACGCAAAACTGAATTTTAACAATGCGGCAATGATATCGATGAACAGTGATATGCACTGGTATGACAATAAAAAGTACCGTTTTGACGACCTAGTTTTACAAGAGCTTTTACCCGTCGCCAGAGAAGGGTTAAAGGCTAGAGGTATAGACAATCAAGATATTGATAAGTACCTGGGTATTATTGAAGCGCGCACTAAAGTTAAGAAAAACGGCGCAATTTGGATGCTCAAAAACTATAACTTTATTCTAGATAGAGGCGTAAAAAAAGAAACTGCTACCCAAGTGCTAACCGCCTCTATTCTAAACAGGCAAGCCAACGGAAAGCCTCTTCACCTTTGGGAAAACATCAACGAATCTGAACTTGCGACTAACAAAAAGACAAACAAATTAGTAGAGCAAGTAATGTCCACTGATATCTTTACTGTACAGTCTGATGACCTTATAGATTTAGCTGCCAAAATCATGCATTGGAATAAAATCAGGCATATTGCCGTGGAAGACAATGGAGAGCTCGTTGGTGTTGTGTCTTACCGCAAAATTCTACAGATATATGGTAAATATGCGGGCCGCGGAGACGTGCATTTAGTGCCTGTGCAGGAAGTGATGACGAAACATCCAACGACTATCACACCTGAACATTCAATCGAAGAAGCTATGGGTATTATGCGCGAGCAGAATATAGGGTGTTTGCCCGTCTTATCTGCGAAAGGTTTGGTCGGTATGTTGACGGAAGCTGAATTATTGGATGAATTTTCAAAATGGCTGAACGTCTAACCGCCGGCATCTTCAGGGCCTGGTAGTTTGAACTCAGCTTGTTTTGCCTTCTAGCGTTCTAATTTTAACAGAATATTCGAGAACAGTTTTTTCTAAACTCGCTAATTTCTGGACCATTTTCGCATTCTGATTGTTGACCTCATCGAGATTGTTATTAAGATTTGTAATCTCGTTTGTAAGGCGTTTTTTTATGTGCTCTAGCGTCTGATATCGAACACTTGCTTCGCTTGCTGTCTTGTTAAGTGCAACAATCTCCTTTTGCTTTTCTTCAAGCTCTTCTTTTGCCCAGTTCAACTCATTATCCTTTAGGTCGACTCTTCGTGACAGTGATGACTCAAGCTCTTTATTGGCCAATTTTAAGGCATTCATTTCATGTTCAATTTCGTCGTTACCGGACGGAGTTGCATTGGCCAATGCCTCAACATTTTGTTCTTTGAGACGATTTATTTCCGATGTTGCTGTTTCAAGCAACGTATCCTTTTCACTACATGCGGCGCTTAGCTTCTGGTTTTCTGCGCGTAGCTTGTCTTTTTCCAAAGCAAGCTCCCTGATGCGTAATTCTCTTTTTGTAATTTCTGTCTGAATTTCATTATGTTCTTTTAACAGCTTATTTAATTCTTCGTCCTTAGCAGCCAGCTTGGATTTGTTCGATTCGGCTTCCGCCTTCATTTGTTTAAGTGCAGATTTCGTTTCTTGTAATTCATGAGATTGATGATTTACATGCTCTTCATACTTACCTGTTTTTGAAGCAAGTTTTTCTTCTAGTTCTGATGACAGTTTCGCGATTTCTTGTTCATATTCACGCGTGTGATGTGTGAGTTTTTCGTCATACTCTTTTTGCAAATTTGCCAGTGCGTTGACGGCGTCTTTTTTTTGTGAGGTAAATTCTTTAGCTTGTTCTGAGAGCTGTTTCTCGTGTTCTTCAACCTGCGAAGACAGCTGCTTCTCCATTTGTTTTATTTGCGCTGTTAATTTGTCGTTAATATCGGAGGTTGCTTTTAATTTTGCAGATGCAGCAGCATCCCGTTGTCTATTATCTCGGTTTACAATGGTGAGCGTTTTTTTGTATAGCTCTTCTGCAAGTTCCAGAAATGCATCTGGAATCGCCTCTGTAGACTCACTCTTCTGCTCTTCTTCGTACCATTGATTTAGGTACTTCTCAACTGTTGCTGTTGTGCCTCTACCAAGTAAGTTATGCACCGTTTTCACACTTGGTTTTTCACCTGTTTCTGTAATACGTTCTGCCGCATTGAAAACTTCAACTTTGCTTACTCTTTTTGCAGTCATAGCTTTTATAAATTACTCGTTAAATAATGCGCGCTTCTATGCAGAATGCGCTGTCCTGGGAACATTGTCTATATCAAATTGTTTATGTAATTATCTAAATCAATAACTATATCGGCGGGTTTTTTGATCGCTGCAAAAATTCCTATCATTTAGTCTTAAACAGTTCTTTTAAGCTTTCATAAAACGATTTAGCTACGGGTGTCATTTGACGTCTGTCGGCGTAAAGCAAATACAAAGGTAAGTCATCCGAACGCCAATCTGGACAAACTCTTACAAGTCGATTCTTTTGAATGTCCTCTTCAACATCAAGCGCGGATTTGCATACAATGCCATGTCCATTTAATGCCCATCGGCGCACCATTTCCCCGTCGTTGATCACTTGTTGGCAGTGTACTCGCTGTTTGATATGGGTATTTCCATTATAAAAATGCCACTCATTAGATTTTGAATTACTGCGCATGAACGTTGCGCAAGCATGCGAAGCTAACTCTGTTGGTTCGTAAGGAAAAGAGTGTTTCTCTATATAATTTGGTGCAGCGCAGACTATTCGATAATTGTTTTTTACCAATGGTCTAGCAATAAGATTTGAGGATGTTGGAACGCCATAACGAATAGCAAAATCAACATCGCTAGAGTACAGGTCAGTATTTTCATCGCTTATGTAAAGCTGCATATTTACATTTGAGTACTCTGATAAAAAAGTATCAAGATGCGGTACGATAATGTTGCGCCCTAAATCAGATGGAACAGAGACTTTTATCGTGCCTTTGAATGACGCGGGCGTATTTTGACTCGCCTGCATACCTGCCTGCAAACTATCCAATGCGTTTTCAGCAAAAGGCAGAAATGTATTACCTGCTTCAGAAAGCCGCATTTTACGTGTGGAGCGAATAAATAATATAACGCCCATCTCTGATTCAAGCCGTTTCAACGAGGCACTAACCGCCGCAGGTGTTAGACCTAATTGGTTAGCTACATTTGTAATGCTGAGTTGTTTTGCCAGTGCTAAAAACACTGCGATATCGCTAACCGCTTTCATTCTATTATCAAATTTTATTTTATAATTATTTAAACAATAACCTATTTTTCTGCTTTAAACACTGTTTTATCATTTTATTATAAATATTTTGAGGTGATAATCATGCAAGCACTGGCTACCAACCCCTTGGTAAAAAAATATACAAGACACGGCGTTTATGAAATCGAGACGCCTCCGCTTTCAAGCAAAAGTAAAGCTGATTATGTGATTGATGTAACGCATTGGTATCTAGAAACTACCCTTGTAGACGACATTATAGATGCCAAAGCATCTCATATCATTGGGCAAAAAGTGATAGGAAGGGTCACCGAATCTAGACGTATAGACCATAAATTTGAGATAGGTGATACTGTGATTGTAAAAACGTTAAATTGTGGGAAAGGGTTATTTAGCCGAAAGCTAGAAGCAAATGAAACTCAGTTGACATATTATCAAAACGATAACGCCGTAACATTTGCTAGACATGCGGATACCATTCACGACGTTTTGCGCGTATTAACTGAGCTGAATTCAGAGCGTTCTAAAGGACGCTGGATTTCAATTTAGCGTTGAACAAGACAATAGAAAGTGAAGCCTACCATGTCGAATGCCGTTGTGTATTCGGCTATCTATTCTTCGCCGCAATGACAATCCTTCCCCCAAGCTCGGTATAGCGGTGTGTATACTGGCAGTCTTCGCTTAGATAGCCATACCAGCTCGCAGCTGCACCGTTGGCTTTGCCCAAGCATTCAAGTCCATCTTTATTGAATACGTGAACCAATCGACCGTCACTTTTTCGTTTAATTCGCAACATTGAAAGGTATGTATAGCCATATTGAGTTTCGACATCCTGAAAAGTAGAACGCAGGTCTCTCCAGCATTCCGATGGCAGAGTAACTATTGCTGAAGCGCTGTACATAGCCGTCCCACTTGGATCGTAGTGAGGCTCTTCAGTCGTTTGAATATCTGGAAGAGGAACGAAAGGCCGATTATTAAATTGCGTTGCGGCGAAGGTTGCTGGTGCACATTCTACAGAAAAGGTTTCGTTCTGAGATGATGACCAAACCTGAACGGGAATTTCGGAGGTCGTCTTTGCGAAAACTTGCATGAAGTATGGACTAGTTGCACAACCTAAAGCAGTGAAAACTAATACGACTAAGCAAAAATATTTGTAGTGGTTTTTCATAGTCTCTCCAATAACGGTAATCAATGACAAATCTAACGAAAGCCACGCTTACCCTGATTTCGATAATCTTTGTCCAGTGAGTAACCATACTAAGAAAAATAAACAAACGACTCATACCCTAAATGGGTGAAAAACGTTTATCTTAGGACTAATTCAACACGGCGATTTTGCGCCTTTCCTTCGCGTGTTGCGTTAGCTGTTACCGGAGACACTGGACCTACACCTATAGCCTCTAAGTTAGAAACGTCCAAATCATATTGTTCTTGCAGCGCATTGATCACCGATGTCGCTCTTTGCAGGGATAAACCTAGATTGGATTCATAGCTACCTACGTTATCCGTGTGCCCAACGATAAAAAATGATTTGTTCTTGTTTGCTGCTAAGTAGTCGGCTAGCAACGTTAATTCATCAAGGGCAGTGTCTTTAAGGGTTGCTTTACCGGTATCAAAATACAACCCATAAAAGGCTTGCTTTCCGGTTTGTTCAATTCCTTTTTCAATATCACCAAGCGCTATATTCCCTTCATTCATTGTTTGTACTTCCACAAAATGAAGTTCATATTGCACGTTACCTCGTTCGTCTTTTAGAAAAACACCTACGAAAACGTCTTTATCGTCGCTACTGAATTTTACTGCGTGATAGGCGTGATCGCCAAAGCCCATGAAGCCATTGAGCAATATTTTCCGGTTAGCAGCGGCCTTGACTAAATCTGTAGGTCCTGCGCCGCAGTCGAGTTTAAAACACGTGTACAGTATTTCAACGCCATCAGCCTTGAAAGCATTCTCATAACTTGTATACAGTTGAAAAAGAGATGGGGCGGTGGCACCATCGTATACGTAGAAAATGCGAGTTACTTTACCTTCCAGTGTCATCATTTCGGCGTAACTGGTTCCACTTGCAGATGGACCAAGCGGTAACTCGTATCTATCAAACTGTGTTTCTTTATATGCATCAATGACAAACCCATCAAACCTTGAGACAAGAGGGTGGTCGCTTGAACCATTCTTGTCGGCTTTCTTTGCGATGGCAGGTGCAGAGTGTCCCCAAATACTCATCGTTAGAATAATCAGTGTTACGATTATCACTTTTGTCATCAGTATGTCCTTAAATGCGGGAATCAAAGGTAAAATTTATCATCGGATTACATGTTGCTATACCAAACGATACAGAATGCCTTTGGATAATTCATACACCATTTGTGGTACGTCTCTAAGATTAAACAACGTTATTCTTATTTTGGTAGATAAGGGAAAAAATAATGAGGGGAAAAAGCCGTACTATGTATTATTGATGCAGGTTATTGAGAAGCGTTTTTTTTAATTGAGCCATCTTCGATGAAGAAGGGCTCAATAATTGCGTTAACAATTTCGTCGATATGCGTCGCCATGGTGAGTTGCGACGCACCTTCTGCAATTACAACGTTAATATTATTGAATTGACGTGTAAGTTTTTGGATATCGTCAATAAGAAACTGCTGATTTGCATCCCCGTGAACGAAGGATATTGGTGTATGAGATGCAGTATATATGAGTAAATCGGTCCAATCTTGAACCCACATTTCGCAAGCTCGAATAGGGCGTTTTATATCTTCAAAATTATGTTCGAGCATTTCTTCAACCCATTTGCGTATAGGTTTGTGTTGGTTAATGATGTTTAAATCGTTGGGCCAGTCACCATAAAAATAATCAATAACTTTTTGCTGTCCTTTTTCGCCTGAAAAATAATCTCTGGCCGTTAATCTATGAGGCAATAATAATAAAGAAGGAAATTGTTTTGCGACTAAAAACGTGCGCCTTGCCGTCTTTCCCATTCTTTCCCATTGATGTTTATTATGCAAAGGCGCGCCTGTATCAACACAAATCACATGACTTACTCTATCAGGGTATCGTTTGGCAAATTCAACAGCATATATACCCCCCGCGCAATGCCCCAAGGCGGTAACCTGTTCGATACCTAGTGTGTCTATTACTACTGCATAATCCTCAAACATAGCATCATAGGCGTTTGTATCTTTAACAAACGAAGATACAGATTGATTGTTTTCTTCAATCACTATCACGCGCAGGTTTGCGCCTATCAGAGCATCTAATGTGTTGATGTTTGGCACTTTAGGTAACACCGGCACAAACAATAAAACGGCGTGATGCTCTTTATTGCCAAAATCTCGGTATCGAACTTCGCGACCAGATTCAGTATGCAGTATTTGCGCTTCTATAGATTGGTCAAAACTCTCAACCCTTGCTTGATCGCTAGCGAGGGAGTGTGCAACGAGTAAGAGACTGGTCACATGTCGCATTAGATTGGTTTGGTTTTGTGTGTCGGTCTTGTGCAGTATATTCTTGATTTGTGTGCGGATTGTATCCAATGAGCGATGGCGCTGCTCCGCAATTTCTTTTAGCGACAACCCTCCATTTAACAGCCTAACAATTTCAATTTCTGCACGGGTTAATTCAAAGGCAGAATAGAGCACCTGCTCGATGCCACTATGCCATGTTGCCAACGAAGACTTGAATAAAAATAACGCGTTTTTTTGGTTTGTGACCTTAATAGATTGTACCAATAAAACAAGTGATTGGTGGTATTCGGCGCTACTGTTGATAGATCGCAGCGCGAGACTTTCAAGCTTTGTGTTTTCAGGCAACTGTCGTTGTTTTAGAATATTGTTCAGTTGACATGCCGCTTTTGAATCAAAGGGTAATGCATAAATGCTATCTCCTTTAGCAAGATCAAAATTGTCACTTGCACCTTGGTTGACGACTTGTACCGTTCCTTTTGCATCACAGATAAATGCAGACGTTGGCTGGCGATTAACAATGTCACTTATGGGTTTCTCAGCACGGTGGAAGGCAGTTTGGAATATCTTATCCGCACGACTGAAATGACGCGAGAGCATTGCTGCAGATTCCTGAAGACTGGATGCAGTTTTTTCATACTCATTATCAGTAAACGTTTCATCCCAAGCAGACAAAAACACATTAAAATGCTCAGGCGTTATTGCAGAATCATAGACGGTGTCTAGGATCTTGTTGTGATCTACGACGTTGGGAGATTTATTGTTCCTAGACATAATTATTACTGGCCATAATGTAGACAACGCATACCTGTAGCGCGTCCGTTCATGCTATAGATTTTAACTGTGCTTAGCTAGTAATGAAATTCAAACTCGCCTTTTTCCTATGCGCGTAATGAAAAAAGGCGCCCAGAAAGCTGGATTTTTGCGTGTGCTATTTTGCTCGTTATTAGACAACACAATATCTCGAGATGCGCTGCCATCAGATAAATCATTGGTAATGGATGTTTTTTCGCTTTGTTCCATGCCATCTAAGAAGGTCTTCATTGCAAGTTGAAGTGCTTTCTCAGGAGGATACTTAAGCAGGAACTGGTGGAAATTCAGCATCAGTTGTTGCGTAACATCATCGTCAGCGGGCCATAATGCACCTAAAAGGCAGGGAACACCCGCTTTAAAAAATGCGGCTTGCATCCCGAAAATTTCATCGCCGTTAAATTCAAATGTGCCTTCCTGATTCTGGTATGCTCTGCGCCCAGAGTGACATGCGCTTAACACTACTAGATCGGCCGATAGTTTCCAGCTACTTATCTCCAGAGCATCAACCCAACCATCTGCAAGAAATAACCGCGTTTTCATCGGATCTTCCACAAGGTCCAGCACATCCTCACCATGTGTCGCCAAATGTAACACTTTATAAGAACCTAATGATCCTTCTTGCCCAAGCTTTCGAAACGCAGTTTCCATAATTTCATCGTTTGTCAGTTTTTTAGCAGGTTGATCTGTATTCAAGTACATCCTATCTAGCGCGGAGACTTCCTTATCAACACCAGGTAGTCTGCTTAAATGCATACCGTTGATGTTAAAGTCGCTCACGCCCATCAAAAGCGTTCCGTCAGCGTCGGACTCTGGAAAGTCAACAAGAAGCGATGCAATATTGGGGATGAATGAGATCGCGGCGTGTTTAAAAAAATAGTCATCTTGCCATTCCAGCAAATGGAAAGGAAAGGCGTGCAGTAGGTGGTGCGGCGATACCAGTATATGGTCTTTATTTTTAAGCAAAAAATGCAAACTTTCGGGCAGTAAAAACGCACCGAATGATTGTAGTTCTTCTATGTCAAGATGCAGTCCCTTCATATCATCCAGTTTCAAAATAAATTGATGCAAGCGCTCAAATGCTTCTTCATCAATCATTTCTCTGCTCAAATCAATGGTGTTTTTATCAATAGCAATGACGGCGAGTATCTTTTTGTCGAGCCAAAAGTAAGCAAGGATCACCTCGTTTTCAGCTAATGCGTGTTGGATGCGAGGTAGCTCAAACGTTGTACTTACAAACTCATCGCTATGGATTCTTTTTTCTAACGCCCACCGTTCGTAGAGCAGCTTCCTCTTTTCGGCCTCTTCTTCAGATAGCGCTTGACCATTAGGTTTTTGCATTTCAAATGTATATATTTCTTCTAGCAAACGTTGTACTTTTGCATTTTGCAAATCAGAAAATGCTGTAGATAATGCCAAAAGGCTTCCACCGGCTTTAGCTTCATCCAACCACTGTGCGACTTGAGTAATATCGCCTTGTTTTAAGGCTGCAATGGCAGCCATACCAAAGAATTTTAAAAAATAGGTAGCAAAGGCATTGTCTTGTAACTGATTGACTAATTTAAATCGTTCTTTTTTAAAATAATCAATAGTTTCTCGACATAGCTTCAATACTTCATCGTGTTCTTGTTTTACCAGATGGATCACGATCTGTTTTTGTGCGTAATAGGCGATATCAAGCGGTGCAGCATGTTGCTTCGAAAACTCGACGTTACTTGCGTATTGCTCTAACGCTAGGTCGTAGTCTTCACGAGTTAAATAAACATCCCCTAAAATGTCTCGAAGAGATGCCTGTTCGGCGTTATATTTTTCTCCAGACAAACCCTCTAATTCTGCGCTGATGTCAGATTCAAGGTCAGGACCGCACTCTCCAGACTGTTCACGAGCGCGCAGTTTATCAAGCCGCTCTCCAATCGCCTGTATTTCTTCAATTGTGGGTATGGTATTTGTGTTGCTTTCTTTTTCATCTGTATCATTTATATCGATACGCTCTGCATCGAAAATGAACGGTTGCCACTTTTGAAGGTCGGGTTCAAGTGCCATAAACTGCTCATCTTCTGCAAGTATTTGCTGTTTTTTTTCGATGTAAGCGCTGTGGGTAGAGGAGAGTGTCTTGTGCAGTTCAAAAGTCGCTTTTTCTTCATGAGCAGTTGTTGATTCACTTATTCTCACCATCAAAATGCGCAGAAATGCGACAAGCACACCAGAAAACACGCGTTCAAACTCGGGCGCTACTCTTTCTAATTTTTCAGCTTGAATAAGCCATTGCTCCACGGCCGATGCAATACCAACATTACTAGGGTCTGGAAATCCCATTTGTACTAATTCTGAGCGCATCTTTTCAGTGAGCTTTTGCGCTTCAAACACATTGCCCATATTTTGGTAGATGGTCACCAATCGCTCATTAATTTGAATTAAGCTTAGAGGTTCTGTTAAGTTTTCCCTTTCAGATTTAAGTTTAAGCAGCGCTTGCAATGCTAGTTGCGGACTACTTGATTTAGTTGACCACATGTCGATTAGCTTTCCTAAATACTGATTTGCTAATCCATGTAATTCGGCTTCTTCAGCAATGTTTATTGCACGTTTATAAATGTCCTCTGCTTCTTGAAAGCATGACCGACCAATCTCTAAAGCAGCGAGCTGACCCAACGTAAAAACTTCCAAAGTGATGAGATCTTCTTCTTGCTGGTTCTCAGGAGGCATATGCCTTATACGCTTTATCTGCGACAAAACAGTGTCTATCTTTTGCGAACTCTCTATTTGCTCTTGTTGTGTATGAGACATTTCCAATTTGGCATATTCATCCCAAAGCGCATCGACAGCGTTAGATTTTTGCATATCCCAATCTAGGCTTCCAGGCGCGATCAGTTCCCGTATTTGAAGCTCGGAATCAATCCATTCATTGAGATGAGAAAGGTGATCAATAGGTCCATCTTTTATTCCCATTAATGATAAAACTTTGGTTCGTCCTGCGACCTGAATTAAGGTGGAATTATCCATATGAGCGAGTTGCTGGTGTACGGTTTTTGCGGGCAATAAATACAGTTCGTTTAGGAAGTGCCTAACCCACCGATAAGCGCGAACTTTTTCGTCCGTTCTTCTTGTATCCAGCAGTCGCCAGTTAATAGCTGGATTGAGAGGGGTATTTTCCATGTGATTGAACCATAGATGGGAAACACTTACATAAACATAATGCAAATAAGATGTTTTGTCAGGAGTGAAAATTCACTTTTGGCTCGATGAAAAATCTAAGGAGTTAAATAGCTTATAAAAGGTATTGGTAGACCGTAGACGTAAACCAGAACACTAATAACCACTGAGGAAATACCAATAATGCCGATAAAGACTAGAACTGATGGCTGATCACTTTCAGCCTCGCGTTCTGTCCATTCAAGTAAACTATTAAAAAATGTCCATAAGAGACTTAAAATAAACATGAGTGGCATTATCCATCTTAGAACGTTTAAGAAATAAATGGTATGTGGTTCGAATGGAGGTAGAGGCAGATCTGGATTTCGGCTAACAAATAATGCGATGTCTAATACAATACTAATGCAAAAAAGATAGAAGGTAAAAGTCAACGTCTCGCCAAATGCATACGCTGCCCTAAGTGCAAGGCCGGATAATTTTTTATTCGTTAAGCGTTGAATTCTTTTGACAAACCACTGATCGTTGTAATCTATTTTGGGTGGTGAAAAAAGCGCTTGTTTACTCATCTGACTACTCCTTTCTGCAATAAGCAAACGTCTATTCATTTTTGTCGATTTACTAAAAAAACTAAATAGGTTGCCATTTTTTTAATGCCAGCGGTATCGTGAAGATCAAATCAACGCTACCTTTCTCTAGATGTAACGGCGCGCGAAAATAATCCTGTCGACTCGATTACATCCGAACTTCTGGACCCAAAATAAATGAGAAACAGATGAACCGCTTAATCAATAGAATCTTCAGATAAAGGGGGTTGCCCGCCATTTCGAGTCAAAATCGATTTGAATTGCTCCAGATCTGTATTCGCTGCACGTTCTGAAAAAAAAGTTTCGGTCTCAATGGCAGATACTTTTTCGGCAACAGCAATAGCGATAAATTGATTTAAGCTCGTGCCATCATTTTTGGCGATCGCAGCTACTTTTTCTTTCAACGATTTTGGTAATCTTAATGGGTACGTTGATGATTCACTCATTTTTTAGTCTCCTCAGCGCATCGGCGGGTTTAAGTAATTCGATGCCAAATTTTTCAGGGATATTGCCATAATCTCGA
>DDLV01000082.1 GCA_002340325.1 Glaciecola sp. UBA2563
TCATCCATGATTTTTAGGCTTTAAAAACCCCCTCTTTCACAATTGACTGATGGTTTAATTTACAGCTGTACTTTAAAGTTGCTATCGAGGTAGAAAAAGAAATAGGCCGTATAAACCTCACACACTGCTTTCGCGTAATGGTACCATTGCGTTATTACATTACCGCATGGGATTTATTGAATTTATGTTGCTAGTCGTATCACCAGCTAAGAACCTTAACTATGAGAAGCTGGAAAGAAGCCTACAGACTGATTTGCCAAGAATGCTGCCTAAAACTGAACAGCTGATCGAGAGATGTCGGAAGCTCACACCTGCTAAACTTTCATCTCTGATGGGCATAAGTGACAAACTGGCATTGCTGAATACCGAGCGGTTTCAGGCATATTCATCAGATTTTGACGAAGAGAATTCAAAAGCAGCCCTGTTTGCATTCAATGGAGATGTCTATACAGGAATTGATGCCGATTCCTTGACTGATGACGATGTGCAATTTGCGCAGACGCATTTACGCATTTTGTCAGGCTTATACGGATTACTTCGGCCGCTCGATAAGATGCAGCCTTATCGCCTTGAGATGGGAACCAAACTCAAGATCAGAAGACGTAATGATTTGTATCAATTCTGGGGTGACGACATAACCAAAATGCTCAACCAAGACATCAATGAGCAGGGCGATAACGTGCTAGTTAACTTAGCCTCGAATGAATATTTTTCATCCGTTAACCTTAAAAAATTAGATGCGATGGTAGTACAGCCGCAGTTTAAAGACGAAAAAAATGGCAATTTCAAAGTGATTAGCTTTTACGCCAAAAAAGCGCGCGGCATGATGACTCGCTACATTATCCAGAATAGAATAACTGAGGTAGCGCAAATCCTAAAATTTGATAGGGCAGGGTATCAGTATGATGCTGAGATGAGTACACCTACTCAACCGGTTTTCAAGCGGTACGAAAAGGATATTAGTAATTAGAGTCTGTTTTTTTATTGGCAAGCTTCATGTTAAAGCATCGAAGGTGTTAATGTAAAAAAACGCGCGGTTTCTTGCTGTAGAAAAAAGGTGCTTGATTGAAGCACCTTTTTGTTTAATACGAAAGTTTACTTTTTAAGCAGGTCACGTATTTCTTCAAGAAGCACTTGCTCTTTTGGTGGAGCTGCTGGCTCGGCCGGTTTTTCCTCTTCTTTCTTTTTCATACTGTTCATTGCTTTTATGCCAACAAAGACTGCCATCGCTATTATCAGGAAGTCAATAACGGTCTGAACAAACTTGCCATACATTATTGATACGGCAGCTTCATCGCCGACGGCTTCCTTTAATACTATGGCAAGGTCAGTAAAGTTGACACCTCCCAAAGCCAAGCCTATCGGGGGCATTATTACATCCGCAACCAGTGATGCCACTATCTTACCGAACGCTGCACCGATGATGATACCGACCGCCATATCGACGACGTTACCCTTCATTGCGAAATCTTTAAATTCAGACATGAAACTCATAATAATCTCCGTGTTTTTGTTATTATTAACTACAAAATAGTGATAGACACTATGTAAAATGGCGAGTCGAATCGTACCGACAGACTTCCACTTGTAAAAAATAACATATCATATGTGACCAAAGTCTTACTACACCTATATACTGGTCAGTCCAATACTAGATGTTGAATAATTATTTTGTTTTAGCTCGTTTCGGATTGTCGATATTGGTTTGTGATAATTGATGGGTTTACTAATCTATGGTTATTCGCAGTCAACATTGAAGTAAAAAAGAAGGGCATTATCAGATGATAATTTACACATATCCAGGTACCAGAGGCATTAGAGTAACGTGGGCAGCTGAAGAGCTTGGCCTATCTTATGAAATCAAACTGATAAACCTTAAACAAGGTGAGCATAAATCTGCAAGCTATCTAAGCGTTAATCCAGAAGGAAAAATTCCCGCTGTTAAAATAGATGACTTTCATATGGCAGAGTCAGGTGCAATCTTGACTTACCTAGGTGACCGTTACGCAAAACTTGTTCCTGCTGCAGGCTCAAAAGAGCGAGCCAGATATGAACAGGTCATGAGCTTTCTGCTGACAGAACTAGAACAGCCTTTGTGGACCATTGCCAAGCATAAATTTGCGCTGCCAGAACAGCTAAGAGTGCCCGACGTCGCCTCAACTGCAGCGTGGGAATTTCAACAAGCGTTAAACGTATTTGCCAACTTACTAGGAGATTATGACTATCTATTGTCCTCAGGGTTTAGCATGGTGGATATTGTAGCTTCTCAAACGCTGTCTTGGGCGACAGGCGCGAAACAACCGATCAACAACCCAATTGTAAATGCCTATGCCGAGCGAATGCTCACGAGAGATGCATTAAAAAGAGCAAAAGCGAATGAAAACGCGTCAATAAGTTAAAAAACTTTTTGATGAAACACTGCTTCGTCAACTCACGAGAAAATGATCCGAATGTCGGCGTTTCTGCGTTGAAGGTGATTAGTCAGCATACATCCGCTGTTGAAACACCAATTGTTGAGATACATTGTCCTGATTAATGTCTACAGAAAATCGCATCGTATCTTTGTCATCAAAATTGACAGTAGCAAGGTAATAAATCGCCTGTCCTTCCTTCACTTGTTTGAAATCCAATGTGCGATTATTACCTATAAGATTCCGAGCATTTCCAGACACAGTAACTTCTTGAGCCTCTTTCGTGCGCTTGTCCAATACCGATATATTAACTAATGCATTGTATTTGCTGCGCTGGATATTGTTTGCTCGTGCAACTTCAGGCGTCAAAAATGTTGTGGGGATCACAATGTAATGGATATCCCAGTTACCCATTGTTTTCTTTTGTTCTGCAGAAACAGGCATGCTAGACAGAACAAGTAAAAACAAGACGTAAAAAAAGTAACTCGAGTTACCAAATCTCAGCGTGTTATTTTTATGCATCCTAAAATCCCTTAAAAACATATGAATGTCTGCTTGCAGACGTGTTCATTTATATTACGGGACCTAAAAAGTCATTGATCAATATTCTAAAAAACTGCATTCCTATTAGGACTATGAGGATGGATAAATCGAGTCCACCTATGGGGGGTATTAGTTTTCTGACAGGACGGACGATCGGATCGACTAACTGATGTATGACAAATTCAATCGGATTGTTTCCTTGCCCGACCCAGCTTAATATCACGTGAATAATGAGCACGATGAACACTACCCAGTATATTTGAGATATCAATTCGAATAAGCCGCGTAACAACACAGCAAGCACCGGGAAATCTCCAATATGAAGCACGATAACAAAGGCTTCTATGGCAGTGGCTATGAGGTAAGCAAACAGTAACGTTGCGGTATCAAGAGTACCGATAGATGGAATCAAACGCCTTAGTGGCCCTACGATTGGCTGGGTAGCTTTTACCACGAACTGGCTGATAGGATTGTAGAAGTCGGCACGAGCCAACTGCAACCAGAGCCTGAGCAGCACTATCGTAAGATAGAGGCTACCAATTGTAGTGACTAAAAAAATAAGTGCATTCATAGTGTATTGTTGTCCTGTTTCTTGTTGACCTGATTAGAACTCTTTTGCCATTTCTTTAGCTCTATTAACGGCAGCTATCATAGCTTCATCAAATATTTTGCTGATGTCGTGTGCCTGCAAACATTTTATTGCTTCAAACGTTGTCCCGCCTTTTGACGTAACCTGTTGTCGAAGCTCCATCGGACTTAGCGTCGGTGTTTGCTTCATCATTTCTGCACTTCCGAGCATTGCTTGTTGCACGAGTGTTTTTGCTTGTTGCTCAGATAAGCCCATTTTCACTGCAGACACAATCATCGATTCTGCAATGAGAAAAAAGTAAGCAGGGCTACTGCCAGCGGCAGCTATTACCGTATTGATGTCATCTTCCTTTGAAACTACTACGGTTTCGCCTACTTTTTGCATCATTTTTTCTACAAAAGTTACGTAATTTTCTTTTACGTCTGCAGATGCATAGATACCTGACATGCCACAACCTATAGCGCTCGGTGTATTTGGCATGACTCTGATGAGTTGCGCGTGACCTGATAAATAGACTATTAAGTTTGAGGTCTCGATTCCAGCCGCGAGAGAAACGACGCATTTGTCTTGCAAGGAAACCTCTGACATAAATGCCATACACACATTTTTGAGTATTTGCGGTTTTACGCAAAGCACTACAAACTCAGCATTTTTAATGGCGCTAATATTGCAATTCGTTACGTGAATACCAAGGTCGTTTGTAAGGGTATCTAATTTAGGTTGACTGGGGTTACTCGCGGTAATGTGGTCAGCCGGATACCCATCAGCAACCAACCCTCTTATTATGGCGTTACTCATGTTCCCAGCACCGATAAAGCTTATTTTTTTGTACATGTAGTTGTGTTTAATAGTGTTTTAGTTTGTTTTTTATGATGACTTTTGCTTCTGACGTTGTCCAAAAATAGCCGTTCCCACTCTTACCATGGTGCTGCCTTGCTCAATTGCAAGTTCAAGATCGCCACTCATGCCCATCGATAAAGTGTCAAACGTCGGGTAATTTGCTTTTAGCTGTGTATACAAGGCTGTCATTCTGGCGAAACTTTTTGTCAATTGTTCTTTGCTTTGAAGCGCTTTGGGGATAGTCATCAGTCCCCTTAATTCAAGTTTTTCCAAATCACTTAGTTGCGCTAGCAGTGTTTCAGTCTCTTGCGGCGAGACACCCGCCTTATTTTCATCGTCATCTATATTGACTTGAATACAGACTTTTAAAGGGGGCATTGAGGCAGGGCGCTGGTCGTTTAACCGTTTTGCGATCTTAAATCGATCTATGGAATGCATCCAATCAAAATTTTCTGCAACTATTTTACTTTTGTTTGATTGCAGAGGGCCGATAAAGTGCCAGTAGATGTCGGAATATGATCTCAATGCTTGGATTTTTTCGACACCTTCTTGCACATAGTTTTCGCCAAAATCACGCTGTCCTGATTGATACGCACTGATGATATCAGATATGGGTTTGGTCTTACTTACGGCAAGCAGGGTTATATTTTGCGATTGACGCCCAGTGCTTGTAGCTGCATGTTCAATTTGTGTTTTGATGCGGTCTAGGTTTCGACCAATGTTACCAAGGTCTGTCATTTCATAGTACCCGACTAACGATATTGATTGGAGATAGTATTTTGGATATCAACGAACTTTTAGCATTTAGTGTTAAAAATAAAGCATCGGACTTACACCTGACGTCTGGTCTTCCTCCTATTATACGCGTGGATGGAGAAATGCGTCGTCTAAACGTGGATGCGCTTGTTCACGAGCAGGTTCACTCGCTTATCTTTGATATTATGAATGATAAGCAGCGAAAAGAATACGAAGAAAACCTAGAAATTGACTTTTCTTTTGAAGTAAAAGATTTATCTCGATTTCGCGTTAACGCGTTTGTACAAAATCGCGGAGCTGCTGCGGTTTTAAGGACGATTCCAAGCGAAATATTGACGTTGGAGCAGTTGGACGCACCGCCAATTTTTCAAAAAATTATCGACCAGCCTACCGGTATTGTGCTGGTAACGGGAGCTACCGGTTCTGGCAAGAGCACCACGCTTGCAGCACTCATCGACCATATCAATACGCACAAGAGAGAGCATATCCTAACCATTGAAGACCCGATTGAATTTGTGCATCAAAACAAATTAAGCGTAATGAACCAGCGAGAAGTTCATAGAGATACGCACTCGTTTAACAATGCACTTAGAAGTGCACTCCGTGAAGACCCTGATGTGATCCTTGTCGGTGAGTTGCGTGACTTGGAAACCATTCGCTTGGCAATATCAGCCGCTGAAACCGGGCATTTGGTATTTGGTACACTCCATACGAATTCAGCACCCAAAACAATTGATAGAATCATCGATGTATTCCCAGCTGAAGAAAAAGCCATGGTCCGTTCGATGCTATCCGAATCCTTACGCGCCGTAATTTCGCAGACGTTGTGTAAGAAAGTTGGTGGCGGTCGAGTAGCAGCACATGAAATTATGGTAGGCATTCCTGCTATTAGAAATCTTATTCGTGAGGATAAGGTCCCGCAAATGTACTCTGTTATTCAAACCGGACAGTCGCATGGTATGCAAACGATGGATCAGTGTCTAAGCAGGCTCGTTGGTCGAGGCTTAATTACTCCGCAAGACGCGGCCGCTAAATCGACGGAAAAATCACAACAAGCAGCATTCTAATGTCAGTTAAAGGATAGGAGAAACCACATATGATGACACTGGATCAGTATTTGGCCGATATGGTGGCGAATGAAGCATCAGATTTATTCGTGACTGTAAATCTACCAGTGAGCGCCAAAATTAATGGAAAGCTAATGCCGCTTACCAACATGCCATTGACAGACCAAGATGCTCTAGACCTAGTACATGAAGCGATGTCGCCCAAACAGCGCGAAGAGTTTGAGGATACAAAAGAGTGTAATTTCGCTATTTTACGCGATCATATTGGACGTTTTCGCTGCAGTGCCTTTTGGCAGCGAGACAATGCAGGTATGGTCATTAGACGAATTGTGACAGAAATTCCTCGTGCTGAAAGCTTAGGATTACCGAGTGTCTTAAAAGACGTGATTATGTCTAAAAAAGGTCTTGTGCTTTTTGTAGGCGGGACGGGTACGGGTAAATCTACCTCACTAGCAGCGCTTATTGGACATCGCAATCAAAACTCGTTTGGACATATTTTAAGTATCGAAGACCCGATTGAATTTGTGCATGAGCATGCCAACTGCGTTGTCACACAACGTGAGGTGGGTATTGATACCATGAGTTTTGACGATGCTCTTAAATCATCTTTGCGTCAGGCGCCAGATGTTATATTAATTGGTGAAATTCGTTCAATGGAGACGATGGAGTACGCGATGTCATTTGCAGATACTGGGCACCTATGTGTTGCAACACTGCATGCCAATAATGCAAATCAGGCAATTGAACGCATCATGCACTTGGCGCCACAAGATTTGCACGAAAAGTTGCGATTCGATCTTAGCCAAAATATTCGTGCGATTGTTGCCCAACAACTTGTGCCGACTATCGACGGCAAAGGGCGTGTTGCAGCAATAGAAATTCTACTCAATTCCCCTTTCGTAGCCGATCTTATCCAGCGCAACGAAATTGGCTCGCTAAAAGATGCGATGACGAAAGGTAAGGAAATGGGCATGCAAACCTTTGATATGGCGTTATTTGACCTGTATCAGCAAGGCAGAATAACCAGTGAACAAGCGTTACACCATTCGGACTCACCAAATGACTTGCGCTTAATGATGAAGCTTGCAAATGCTAAAGGACGCTCGTCTTTGGGCTCATTGGAGAACGTATCTTACGATAGAGGTTAGTTGGAGAGCGGGTGTACTTTTAAGTAAGATTGAAATCGCTCTATGCAATGCAAGTTCAGCCATAATAAAGACGCTCGAGGCACATCCATGTGACGCTTGGCAAAAAACATCCTTGTTTTTTGACACTTTATTATGGCTGAACTCACATCACACACGCTTTTTTCAATCATACTTAAACGTTCAACCTCTAATAAGCAAAGTCACTCGAATATTAATACCTGCTAGTCAGGTCTATTATAATAAGGCACAATCGAAAAGGTTTATCGAGTGGGCGAACAAGGGAAAATGAAACGCTTTTATCAGGATTACAACACAGTCAAAGTATATCAGGTGAAGCAGTTGCTGACTGATGCTGGAATACAGTGCGTTGTCAAAAATGAGCTTATACAAGGTGCAGCCGGCGAAATACCTTTAAATGAAGCGATGCCCGAAATATGGTTGGTTGATGAAGAATGGGACAGCAAAGCAAACCAATTACTTGCGAATTTTGAACAGGCACAGCAAGAGATGTCTGCTACCGCAGAATGGATTTGTTCAGAATGTCATACCGTGAATGAGGGAGATTTTGGTATTTGCTGGAATTGTCAGACACCAAGGGAGTAGCATAAGCTTCGATCTTCATCATTGCTCTGCAAACCAACTCTCAAAAATCAGGCAGGCCGAGACACTATCAACCTTGCCTTTTCCAAGTTTTTTAACACCACCAAGCTCAAACAAGCGAGATTTTGCCTCGACGGTACTCAGTCTTTCATCGAATTGATGTACGGTCTTGCGGCTTAAATTATGCAGTCGGTTAGCAAACTTACGCGAGCGATTAGTGATGTCTTGCTCTGTACCATCCATGTTGAGCGGTAATCCTACAAGAAGCGCGTCTGGTTGCCACTCATCTATCAATGCACTGACCGCTTGCCAGTTGGGAATGCCTTGTTTCGCTGCAATTGCATCTAATGGTGAGGCAGTGCCTGTAACCATTTGACCAACTGCCACACCAATGCTTTTTGTGCCGAAGTCAAAAACGAGAATACTAGACATATCTGGGTGCAGCCTTTCGATTTATGAAAGGCTAGGCATGGCCGCCCTGAGAGGAGATTTGCCATACGTTGACGCCGAGTTTGTTCATTGCTGCTTGCCATCTTTGTTGCATAGGAACATCAAATAGGATGTCCATATCATAGGGCAACGTTAACCATGAGTTTTCTTGAATTTCTTGTTCAAGCTGGCCGGGAGACCAGCCAGCGTAGCCTAGCGCTACAAGCGTTTTCTTAGGGCCAACATCGCTGGCGAGGTGAGAAAGGATGTCTTTTGACGTCGTGAGCATTATTTCAGAATCCAATTCTACGCTTGATGACCAGCCAGGTTGAGTTGAGTGTAAGACAAAGCCACGGTCTTGATGTACAGGACCGCCCATAATGACCAGTTTCTCACTTTTTTCATCTTCGATCGTTGCATCTTCATCCGCCTGCTTGACCAGTTCTCTAAACGTCATTTGAGACGGCTGATTGATAACTAAGCCCATTGCACCTTCATCATTGTGTTCGATAATCAGCGTAACGCTTCGCTCAAAGTAGCTTTCTGCCAGCGACGGCATGGCAACTAAAAAGTGGTTTTGTAAACTGTCTACTTTGTCAATACTGCTCATTTGTCTCTATTGACCTCTCATTTCCTCTATTGCTTCGAATAACGTCGCGCATATATCAATAGGATATGCGGCTTCAATTTCTCTAACACAAGTAGGTGATGTTATATTTATTTCAGTAATTTTGGTACCAATCATATCAAGACCTACAAAATAAAGTCCCCTTGATACCATGTCCTTAGCGACCTGCTGTGCGACATCAAGTTCGTCATCTGTAAGTGGTTGTGGACGACCGGTTCCGCCAGCGGCGATGTTGCCTCTTGTTTCATTTTTTGCGGGCAAACGAGCAAGACAATAGGGCATGACTTGGCCGTTTACAATCAAGATGCGTTTGTCACCGTCTGATATCTCAGGCAGATAGCGTTGGAACATACCGAGTTGGGTTCCGTTGCTTGTTAAGATTTCGGACACAACGCCTAAGTTTAATCCATCGCCTTTCACTCTAAAAATCGACGTTCCACCCATTCCATCCAAGGGCTTGCAAATAATATCTGAATGTAAAGCATGAAATGCTTTAATTTGCGTTTTGTCAGCGGTTACCAGTGTATCTGGAATTAGCTCAGCGTATAAGGCCGTAAATAGCTTTTCATTAAAATCCCTCAGTGCTTGCGGGCGATTGACAACGAGGCTACCTGCATTCTCCGCCAATTCAAGAATATGCGTAGCATATAAAAAGTCTTGGTCAAAAGGAGGATCTTTCCTCATCATAATGACGTCCATATCAGCTAAGGGACCATCATAGACTTCCAGTATCTGGTAATAATCTTCTTGTTGGTCTTTTACCTCTATTTTCGCGCACTGTGCCAGCGGTACGCCATTGTTGATGCTCAAGTCCTTCATTTGCAAATAATAGACAGAATGTCCTCTTGCTTGGGCAGATAACATCATAGCGAAAGTCGTGTCTTTTTTGGTTTTTATGGTGCTTATTTCATCCATAACGAAAGCTATTTTTAATGGCATTTGCGTTCCTTTTATAATCCAAGGTGTGTTCTAGAAATCACCAAAAAGAGTTTGGAGCACACTGATACTGGTCACGGCTGCAGTTTCGGTGCGCAAAACCCGTGGTCCAATGCTGCAGCATTTAAAACCACGTTGTTCAGCGTTATAAACTTCTGTCTCGGAGAATCCGCCTTCGGGCCCAACAAGTAACATAAAGCCTTTTTGCGGTTTTGCAAGCCTACTCAAATAGGTTGCTGATTTTGGCGCTAGGATGACCTTTTGAAGTTCACTGTTGGCTGCCAGAATTTGATTAAACGGAATTACCGGTTCAATACAGGGAACCACATTTCGTCCGCATTGTTCGCAAGCAGCAATGACGATTTTTTGCCAATGCTCAACTTTTTTTTGCCAGCGTTGGTCATTAAGTTTGACATTACCATTTTCTGTTGTGATCGGGGTAATTTTAGATACCCCTAACTCAACGGACTTTTGCAATGCGTAGTCCATTCGATCGCCTTTCGATATGGCTTGCACCAAGTGGATATCGAGCGGACTTTCAACATTTAAGGCAAGTTGGGTTTGCACGATGACTTCAGCACTTTTCTTACTAATATGATTGATTTCGGATGGATAGTCACAGCCATCGCCGTTGAAGAGCACAATCGATTGGCCTTCACCCAACCTTAAAACATTAACAACGTAATGAAAAAGTGTGTTTGACAACTCGAACTTTATATCTACTTTAAGTATTCTATCAACATAGAGGCGAGGTATTCGCAAAGACTTATCTCACTCTTATCAGCTATGTTTGTACAATAACAAGTCACGGCGAAGTCGTCATCTTGTTGTTACAAAACACATCGATAATAAAATTGTTAAAGCAAATGTGAATTGCAGGCTTTTGTAATTAGCGGATGTATTGCTTTACCTCGGAATAATAAAAACTGTAGATAATCAAGAGCAAGGAACATCAAAATGCTTAAATTTCAACTCCATAACCATGCAGCAGATGAGACGGAAGCTAGCGCCACTTCTGCTGAATCAATGGTAGATACTGTTTCCAATATGTCTGTCGATGACGTTGGAAATCTAATAACGACATACGTTATACCCTTTGCATTAGACCTGCTGATTGCAATCGTCATATTTGTCGTAGGTCGCTTCATCGTCAAACAAGTCGTAAAACTTGTCGGTAAAGCGTTATCTAAATCAAAATACGACGATATGTTAGTCGATTTCTTAAAGTCAATACTAAGTGCCGTACTGACGCTTATCGTGGTTATCGTTGCTCTGTCACAACTTGGCATAGATACAACCTCATTGGTCGCTATTCTCGGTGCTGCTGGTTTGGCCATCGGTTTGTCATTGCAAGGTTCACTTTCAAACTTTGCGGCTGGTGTAATGCTATTGGTGTTTAAACCCTTTAAAGCAGGTAACTTTGTCGAAGCAGGTGGCGCTTCAGGCGTTGTAGATAGCATTGGTATTTTCACCACTACTATGCACACTGTAGATAACAAAAAAGTCATCGTGCCTAATGGTGCCATCTATAGCGATAATATTACAAACTACTCTGCAATGGACACGCGACGCGTTGATATGACGTTTGGCGTTGGCTATGAAGACGACATCAAGAAAGTAAAAGAAGTCCTAACAGAGATGATTAATGCAGATGAGCGGGTATTACAAGACCCTGCACCGCAAGTCGCATTGGCTGAGCTTGGTGATAGCACAGTAAACTTTATCGTAAGACCTTGGGTCAAATCGGGCGACTACTTTGGTGTGATGCTTGATTTCACTGAAGCTGTGAAATTGCGTTTCGACGAAGAGGGGATTTCAATTCCTTACCCGCAGATGGATGTTCACGTTAACAAGCAAGGCGAATAGTGAGCTGATGCTTAGATTCAGTTTGTGTTGTTATTGCATCTGAGCTTTTCTTAAATTCGATATCACAAAGGCACCATTTGGTGCCTTTGTACTATTAGGGGCTGTTGATCTTTGTTTATTATTTGAGCAGCAGGTCATTTAGCCGTCAGACAACCACAAATGAGTGTGGTTTGGTGGTGCCAAATGAGCGAAATTGTGGGCAGTATGCCGGCTAAATGGCCGCTGCCCAAAGGGCTGTCACCTATAATGAC
>DDLV01000077.1 GCA_002340325.1 Glaciecola sp. UBA2563
GGCCGGTGGTGGTGGTGGAGAACCAGTAGCATCAGGAAACTAAGAACATAGATATCAGTTCTGGATAGTAATTCTTCCAGAATGGAAGCCTGAGATAACAAAAACAGTTACTCAGGCTTTTTGGTGTGAGCTAAGAATTAAAAAGTCACCTGCCCACTTTCGCTTGATTTAGTACAACAAGCTTCTGTCTATTAAGGTTAAATAGGTTTGTTTGTCTTAATGGAGTCGTTTCATCAAAATTATCACAGTATATTCGACGTTTTTATTAAGCGTGACATTAATCAATCGTATTGATTAGTTGATTTGATATGTCATAATACTATCATGTAAATGGAACTATAATTTTAAAGAACTGCAGTTTACGTTTCTGAATAACAAGAATATCTCAGCATATACAAGGACTATTAGGGAAAATCACTAATGAAGGAATTTAATTACAATAAAACGGCGGTTGCTATATCCATATGTGTATTTTGCACAAACGTTGCACTAGCGCAAGAGACGCAAGTAGGTGCGCCAATCAAATTGGGTGCTTTTGATTTAGTTCCTTCTTTAGATGTTGGCGTAAATTACGATGACAACGTGACTAAGCAAAATGAAGACGCGATTGATACATGGGCGCGATTTGTAGCACCGGAAGTAAGCTTATTCACATCCGCTGGCGCGAGTGATTTCGTTTTTAATTATCGTATAGAAAATGAAGACCATTTTAGTAGTGAGGCGGATAACTACACCGACCACTTCTTAAACCTGCAGGCACAATTGGAGTTTGATGTGCGCAATAGGTTGGGGTTAACGGGGAGTTTTGTTGATTCGCACGAAGAGCGGGGTTCAGGCTTTTCTATTGGTGAAGGTGCTGGGTTGGCTGAGCCAGACCGTTTTAAGCGGCGGGGTTTGCAAGCGCAGTATGGTTACGGTGCACCAAATGCTACAGGGCGATTAGAATTAAATGTTGGTTTTGATGACCTTGACTACGATATCAACACCGATGATTATCGAGCGCGTGATAGGGAGACCACGAGTCTTGGTGGTACATTTTTATACAAAATCGGCGCTGCAACTGATGCGACATTTGACCTGAGAAGACGATATATTGACTACGATTTTGCGTTGGACGGTGATAACCCGTTAGATAGCCGTGTTGATCAGATTTTGATTGGTGTTTCATGGGAAGCGACTGCACAAACGACTGGCTCAGCAAAAATCGGTTACCAGTCGCGAACATTTGATTCGTCTGCAAGGGAAGATTTTGACGGGGTGGACTGGGAAGTCGGAATAGTTTGGCAGCCGTTGCAATACGCAGAAATTGAATTCTCCACATCAAGTGATACCGATGAGTCAAATGGCCTTGGTGATTTTATAGAACGTGATTCATTCGCGTTAACATGGCGACATGTGTGGGCTGAGCGTCTTCGCTCTAGCGCTGGGTTTACCTTTAGTAACGATGTGTATGGCGGACGAATCGGTGATGAAGGAGCCTCGAGAGAAGATGATAATACCGGTTTCTCTGTGTCACTAGATTATCAGCTCAAGCGTTGGGTCAATGTGGAAATTGGTTACAACTATAGCGAGCGTAGTAGTAATAACTTAAGTGTTGAGTTCGATCGCAACCAAATTTTTGTCAACACGACACTTACGTTATAAAGTTTCAATAGTTTTTCGGATGAGTATTATGCAGTTATTTAAATCGAGCCTTATTACAATATTTATTACGATATTTCCGATGTTAGGTTACGCACAAACGACTGAGTTCGAGCAGTACACATTAGGTTCGGGCGACGTTGTGAATATATCGGTCTTCGGTCAAGAAGACCTTTCTTTCCAGACGCGCCTTTCAAATGTGGGTGTTATTCGTTACCCATTTCTAGGCGATATAAAACTAACAGGAAAAACGGTAGATGAGATAGAGCGACTCATAGATGAAGGGTTAAGAGGCGATTATTTAGTCGATCCTTCTGTATCCGTCACGGTATTAGAATATAGGCCATTTTTTATTGACGGAGAGGTACAACAACCAGGTGGCTATCCGTTTCAACCGGGTTTGTCGCTTGATAAAGCGGTTGCATTAGCAGGGGGATACACCGAACGAGCGAATAAAAATTTGATGTCAATCAGAAGGCAAATAGATGGCGAAGAAACGGTTACCGAATTAGGCGCCAAATCGATGGTGTTTCCAGGGGACATAATAACCGTAAATTCAAGATTCTTTTAAGTGAGTTGTTAACATAATGAAGGATACGCCCTCAGTGCATTTTGACAAAAGTCAAATACCCCAAGATACCATCGATATAGTTTTTCTGTTTACGGTCATCAAAGACTATATTTGGCGTATTCTAGGTCTTACCATGATGCTAACACTATTGGCGACTCTTATAGTGTTTTCGTTGACGCCGCTCTACACATCAAAAGTTTCATTGCTCATAGAAGCGGAGACTGCAAATGTCGCACCCGTACAGGAGCTTTACGGGCTTGACTCAAGTCGAAAAGAGTACTTTGAAACACAATTCGAAATCTTGAGGTCAAGACAAATCGCAGAAAAAACAGTGAGAAGACTTTCACTATACGAGAACCCTCTATTCGATGAAACTTTTGCTGATGCAAATAAGGGTTTTTTAACACGGCTTGTTTTAGATGCTAAAACGTTTATTCGGAAATCGCTCACATTTCTTCCTCAGGAAGACTATTTTGAAATGACGGAGTCGGAGAAACTAGAATCAAGAGTGGGTTTTGCAACCGACGTATTAATGGCGAGCACACGCGTAATACCTAAGCGAAATACGCAAGTCGTCGAAGTAATAATAGAAACTGCTGACCCAAAGCTAAGTGCAACGATCGCCAATACTATAGCGGATGTTTATATAGACAGCTACCTAGAAGCCAAGTTTGAAATGACACAAGATGCGACGGAATGGCTAAACAACAGTATTCAAGGTCTTAGGGATAGGTTGACAAAGGCAGAAGGGGAACTTGAAGCGTTCGACGAGTCTAATGAGGTTGTTAATATTGATGGCGTTGTAGGACTTACCTCTGAAAAGGTTCAGCAGCTTAGTGACGAGTTAATTGCATCGCGGTTAAAACTTCAAAGGGACCAAGCGCTGTTCGAAAAGATCACATCTTCAACATCGTCAATAGAAGACCTGTCAAGAATACCTGAGGTGCTAAATCATCCATCAGTACAAGATATCCGTCGCGCACAGGTTATCGCTCAATCAAATGTTTCGGAATTGCAACAAGTGTTTGGTCCGAAACATCCAACAATGATTTCCGCCAACGCTGAATTAACGTCAATTACTGAAAGCTTGGATGATCAGACAAGGAACTTGATTTCAGGTATTACAACTGAATATAGAGAAACCGTGCGAAAAGTTGATTCACTGGAAGCAGACCTCAAAATCACAACTACGGATTTAAGAAGACTCACATCAATAGACAACAAACGTCGGTCATTGGAGCGTGACGTTACCATTAATCAGCAGCTTTATGATTCATTTTTTACAAGGTTGAATGAAACAGACCAAGTCGTTGGGTTTGAGTCAGCCAATGCGAGAGTGTTGGATTTAGCAAGGCCTTCGGACGCGCCATCAAAACCAAATAAGATGCTAATTATCGCATTATCATTATTTCTGAGTTTTGGATTTGGCTGCATGCTCGCAGTATTACTGCGTACGCTCAATAGTGGGGTAAGGTCTGTTGAGGACGTCGAGCGTAAATTATCGCAAAGAATGTTAGGTCTTATCACGCTCGAGCCGCATGACAAAAAAGAAGACCTTCCAGTAAGGTATTTCTTCGAGCCGGACCACCACACGTTTAGTGAGTCAGTAAGGACGCTTCGGACCAGTATTCAACTGCTAAATGTGGAGAAACCACCCCAAGTTGTGGTGGTGACATCCAGCGTTCCCAAAGAAGGAAAAAGTACAGTGTCAGTTAACTTAGCCTTTGCGTTCGGGCAGGTTGCAAAGACCCTATTGATAGATGCTGATATGCGTAGGCCTTCTGTCGCAAAGTTGTTCGATTTACCAGGGTATCAGCCTGGACTTGCAAACGTTGTATCTGGTTCTCATTCAATCGACGAGTGTATCGTGAATGATGATGAAGCCAATATTGATATTCTATCTGCTGGCAGCATGCCTCCTAACCCCCAAGAACTTTTAGTTTCTGAGAAATTTAAAGAAACCGTGAATAAATTAAAAAAGACATACGATCATATCATTATCGATACACCGCCCACGCAGGCAGTGAGTGATGCAATAACGGTTACCAACCATGCTGATTCACTGGTGTACGTTGTTAAGTCAGACAGCACAAATTCAAAGCTAATCAACGCTAGTCTTTCACGGTTTATTGAGGCAGGAAAACGAATTGACGGCATCGTCTTGAATCAAGTCGATTTAAGAAAGTCTAAATCCGGTGCATACTATTACGGATACTATGATGCCTATGGTTATTCGAGTCAAAAAAATGCTGAAACCATTAAATGATGGATGATAGGCTAAACCTTTTGTAGCACCTTTTCACGGTCAGGTCATGATGATTAGGAAATTGAATTGGCGTTGAAATCTAAATTCTCAATTTCATTGTGGCTTATGTTTGTCGCCATTATCACTGTTTCTTTGGTTTTCGCCGCTCGTTTTGGAGTGGCCAATTTACAATACTATGCTGCTAGAAATCAATTAGAACAATGGCAAGAAAAACAAGCGGTAACCAGTAAGGCTAGTTTTGATATTGCAAACAACGCAATAGACTTTGCCGTGTCATTACATGGCTCCCATCCCAACTACCTAATGACACGCGGGTTAGTGACTGAGTGGGGCGTTTTTAGCGGTGAATTGCCTACCACATACTTAGAAAACGCTAAGAAAGTGTATCTACAATCTGCTAGTCTTCGTCCTACTTGGCCTCTAGTATGGGCATCACTAGGTATGATTAAATGGCGTCAGGAGGAATTTGATTCCGAGTTATTTAAATACATTATAAATGCTGACAGGTACGGTCCATATAAGCCAGAGGTCACGTACTTTTTAGTAGAACTTGGTTTGGCTCTTTATTCAACAAACCACCCATTTTTTTTTGAATTCAACGATATTGTGCTAGAACGGATAGAAAAAGGCCTTTCAAATACAAGAACCAAGCCATTAATAACAAGTATTGTATCAAATTATGACCAAGTGAAAAGTGTCTGTATGTGGTTCAACTCAAAAGAAAAATTTGATGTGGAGAGCTATTTAAATTGTGGTGAATGAATACTTCGTTTTACACGTTTAGTTTTGAGGTTCGTTGCGGAAACTGGAAGTGCGATAAAAATGATGAAGTAGCATGTATTCGCATATGCTTGCAAAGGAAAATCAACAGTTATGTGAATTAACATACCAATAATCGCCATTGTACAACCAAATCCTAACCCATTTATAAATGGTGCACCTTTCTTTCGCATGGCTTGTAGAGCCTTAAAAAGAGAGAAAAATACCATACTTGCTAATAACATCACTCCAATCAACCCATATTCAATGAAAAATTGTAAATACTCATTGTGCGCATGGTCGAAAAAAATGGTTGAATTTGTGGTTTGATACATCGAATAGATGGTATAGAAACTACCTGCACCAGTGCCAAACAAAGGGAATTCCCTAATAATTGGCAACGACTCAGCTAATACGTTAACTCTTGCCTCCTGTTCCAAATTTGTTTCAACAAGTCTGTCTTTGACGTTTTCTAATCCAAAAAAAGCACTAACTATTAATAAATCAATAATAACCATACTAACAAGAAGAATAGTTAAGCCTCGACTTCGTTGTTTGAATAACATAAGCGCTAGGCAACCCGTTAAGGTCATTGATACAAAAAAGGCAGTGTTACCCATGCGAGATTTTGACATAACAAGTGCAATTACCATGATCGCCAAACTAATTCTAATAAGAGCCTTTGATGATAGAATCGCGAATACAACTGCTCGAAGTCGATCTTTTGTGGAAACCAACTTTTCGCTTTGCAACGACGAGACAAGTAACGCTAATCCAGCACTGAGACATAGCATCAGAAAATTTGCAAAATGATTATGATATACGAAGCTTCCTGTAGCTCTATTGTCAACTTTAAGATTAAATATAATGCTCTCCTTGATTCCTGTAAGTAACTCCATAGAACCATATAGTGCTTGAAATGTTCCACTTACTACCATCATCGAAAGGACGAGTTTTATTCGCTTATGTGTGTTTGCAATGATGAGGACTAGACAGAACAAACAAAAATAACTGGCTGTTTTTAAAAGGCTGATAATGCTTTGTCCAACATCTAAAGAAAAGGGTGTAAATGAAATATTAACAGACTTATACATTTCTAATGTGTTTTCTGACATGTACTTCATAATATTGTCAGGTATGGGAATTAATTGCAGTATTGATAAAAAAATAAATCCTAACCATAAGAAAACAATAAAGTTATATTTGTTATACAGCGCAGCTAAATGTTTCTGCTTCAGTCTAAATAAGATGAAAATAAATGTTGTAAAAATAGCTATTTCAAAAAGGCTCCACGCCCATGGTCTATTGGACCCTAAAGGAATTGGAAGAAAAAAAATAGTAGTAAGCAATGCATAAAATTCATATGTGTATTTAGGAGATTTTCTTTTCAACTTATTCATTTTTAGGTATTAAAAATTATAAATGCGAGCCTTCCCAACAGTTTTTGGACTTTTTTCGACCCTGTAACAGACTCTGTATTACCGCCAGTTAGTTAATATGTTACTAGAGGCTATTCCATATTCTATAATAAATCGATTCATTGCTTTACGCTAGTCTCGAATCGGAATTGTCAATTTTTTAATGGATTCTTTAATTGCAAGATATATCATTTTCTTAGCCGAATTGTCGCTTCGTAAACTTACCGTCAAGTGCACACTTCAAAACTAGAGATTATGCTGCCATTCTTCTTTTAAATTCACTAGGTGGTATATTGCCCAGTGACTCATGTGGCCGTTCTTCGTTGTAACTGATCATCCAACCCCAGCTTAATTCCCTGACCTCAGACAATGTTGAAAACAAATGAGGATCTAATACTTCATTGCGATATGAACGATTAAATCTTTCAATAAATGCATTCTGATTCGGTTTGCCAGGTTCTATGTAAGCAATCGTGATATTGTTTTCTTTATACCAATCCTGAAACATTTGAGACGTCATTTCACTTCCGTTATCCACGCGGATCATTTTCGGTAGCCCTCTCTCATCTTTCAGTTGCTCAAGGCATCTTACAACTCTCGATGAAGGTAATGAGGTGTCTATCACGATGTCTAACGCTTCTCTCACACCTTCATCAATAATATTCAAAACCCGATACCGCGTACCGTTGTACAAAGCGTCACTCATAAAATCAAATGACCAACTGTAGTTTGCCTGAGCAGGAACATCCAATGGCATCGGCACTCTTACTGGCAAGAGCTTTTTTGTTCGACGCTTTTGATTCAATTTCATCGCACAATACACGCGCCATACCCGTTTGAAATTCCACGCTTTACCATCCAAACGCAAACGGTGAAAACACTTCCAGAAACCCCAGCGTGAACGGCTTGGCTCGTTCACAATGGCATTTAATGCATCTATAACAGGTGCATCGCTAATTGCATCGCTTTAGGATCAGGTCTGTACCAACTTCGCCTAGACAATTTTGTACATGAACAAGCACGTTTGATCGGCAGTTGCCAACTATCTACTAAAAAACGTGTTGCCCAGCGTCGATTGTCAGGCGTTATAGCTTTCCCAGCAAATCTTTAATGGCTTGGTTTTCTAACGCCATATCAGCATACATACGCTTTAACTTTGCGTTCTCTGCTTCTAACTCTTTCATTTTCTTTAGATCAGAAGCCTTCATACCACCATATTTACTCTTCTACTGGTAAAATGTGGCATTGCTAATGCCGTGCTCTCGGCAGATATCGTTAACCTTCTGGCCTAATTCAGCTTGCTTCAGTATCGAGACAATTTGCGACTCGGTAAATTTCGACTTTTTCATTGATTTCTCCATCAGGATATGATGACAGAAACCCCTAGTTATTACTTGTGCCAAATTAGGGTAAGTTTACGAAATGAACATACGTGCTCTTTTTCATTTACTAGACGCTTAAAATTTTTAATGTTCAACTAAACTGGATTTGTTAGATTATTTCGATTTATATTATCTTATTGTCGCATTACACACAAAGATAGGTTTTGGGATACACGGTATTTACGCTTTTTTAGGTCATCCACTCTATTCTATTTTTGCTTGAGGCTTTTTTGTAAAAAATTGGTTGTTGCATAATTACCATTAATATATAAACGGCGAATTCCTTAAGATAAAAAATCAATTAATGAAAAAATTTTTGCGCTTAGATAATATTACACTAATTCTTTAGGAAGCAACTCAGCATCGTCAATTTCGACTAACTAGTCATGAAAAATCGCTATTTCTAAAATCAAATCCTTTATTTATTCGATACTTCCATTAAATTTTGTAAAAACACATTTCTTTTAAGCCTTATTTTTTCGGAACTGTATTGACGCGCTTTACTTAGATTCGATGTTGAGTAATTGACCAACGTTTCTTTTGATGACAGAAATGTTACGATTTTATTTGCAAGTTGACTAACAGAATCCGATGCGACGATAGCATCGTTGTCCAACAATTCCGGTATACCTCCAACATTGGTTCCGATAGCAGGAAGGCCTAAAGACATTGCCTCTAATAGTGCTCTTGGTAAACCCTCCTGTCTTGAAGGCAACACGAATAAATCGGCCGTATTAAGAATTTTCCTGATTGGACTCCCGCTTTCGAGCTTACCTGTAAAATGAACTCGCTCTTCTATTTTAAGCTCTGAACACATCTTTTTATAATACTCGGTATTGTTACCAAAACCAATGATTGTAAGTCTAGCATTTATACCAGACTCAATAACGCTTACCAAAGCTTTTAAGAGGATATCGTGTCCCTTCATGCTGCCTTGCATGTTTCCAGTTAATACCAGATGGGGATTTTTCAAATTAAAATCATCGGCGGATTTAGGCACTGAAGCATAGGCCTCTTCGTTTAAATCAATAGATGTAAATGAAAACGAACTGGATACATTGCCTGGCGGATATCGAGATTGTAACGAATAATCCGTCACATATACAGATGCACTCGCATAACGACATTGAATTTTAACCATCCATACAAAAAATCGCTGGATAAGTGGACTTAATAAATGATTATCTAAAGACTTTTTTGAGTAAGAATCAAATGGGTCTGCAGCTACTTCAACTGCAAATGGAATTTTTTTCAATGACAATACAAAAAAATAAATAGTTGGGATATTGCCTGGAATTCTTAACAGGTAAGCATTACCTTTCTTTGATGTTTTAATTGCGGTGCTCAACACTGTTACTAAGGTAGACATTACGCCCAATGCACCTCTCTTACCAGGTAAAGAAATAAATGAAACACCCTCACCAGTCACCGGCTTGGCTGTTTTGTCTTCCTTATTAAACAGTCTTCCGACAATGCTTACTTTAGTAAAAACATCCAAATAACGCTTTCCAAATGAATCAAAAGATAATAAATTCGAAGACGGCCTACCCTTATTAGTCGTGAATGCGCCGTCTCTGATGATGTATAATTTCATATTAAACACTTAACTCCAGCTGATTATTCAGATTACGTAAACACACCATTTTTAATTTTTCGATTTTGTTTGTGTCTAAACCCACTTTCATCGCATGGTTTAGGGCATGAATTATTTTCTCAGGTGTTGCATTGTCGAGAAGGCACCAATCCTCACGATCGATTATCTTAAAATAAGATTTGACTTTGTCGTCCCAATTAAGCGCAATCGATGGAATGTTAAATGAGTGTGCAATGATATTAGCATGTAGTCTATGGGACACTAAACCAGAAAACGTCGATATCCCATCAACTAGTTCATTTGGAGTGTAAAATTGTCCACAAACCGTAATCTTATCTAGAATGTTTTCTTTACGAGCTTGTTCAACCACTAATTGCATGAAATCATCATCGTCATTCGACCCATTAGTGAATAAAAAAGGTTGATATCCCTGCTTTAATATTTTCTTAATGAGACTGACCCAAAAATATACCGCAGCTACCGACGCATCACCTCCGCGTGTTTGCATGTGTACGGACAACTCTTTAGGATGCGAAATTCCAACTCCAATTTTGTTAGATGCGCCTTGCTTATCAGCTAACTCCTCCTTTGTCTTAATTATTTTTGAACTCGGGGCATAGCATTCTTTCGCCCACAAACCGCTGTCAATTGAAAGCTGCGGTTCGATCACGCTTATGTATGTTTTTTTAAATTCGCTTAAGCTTTCGTTGTCTCTTAGATATATTGACTTCAAGTAAGTTGAATCAAAGACCGAATTAAATAATCGTTTCGATAAAAAAGACTTTTTTTGTCCAACACCAACACTATTAAACGAATAGTTAAGACCATATTTTCTCGCCATTTTAGCAATGTATGCTATTTTTAAAGGAAAATTTAACGCGACATTATTGATTAACTGACCACCCCCAAATATCAACAATCGACATTCTGAGAAATCTATTCGTTGGATTTCTTTTTTGATTTTTGGTTTAAAAATCAAAAACAATGCAATTAACGTTAAGCATGGTCGAATAAATTCAGGAGAATAAAAGAACAATTGTTTTATAAGCGAAGAATTTTTGCTTTTAGATGTTTGATATTCAATTCTTCCAGACACATCTAGACAGTCTACAATAATGTTTGGGTGATGCTGTTTGAGTAAATATTCCACGCAGTCTGAAATCACACCATCACCAAGATTGTCACTGAATTTTGCTGTACATACGATAATTTTATTTTTCATAAGTGCTCTGATGATAATGCGACCACTTGAGATTAAACATTTTAGAACAAACAAAAAGGATTAAAATAGGCAATGCCAAATAACGAACCAGCTGGTAAAGAATAACATTCATGTCTGTAATTAACATAAGTACCGGTATAAAAGAAGCTACAGGTAAAAACATTCGCCTTACATCGCTTACATGAAGGCAGGTAACAAATCGTCTGACCCCATGTACCCAGCGACCCAAAAGAAAATAAAAGACAAGACCGCCAATCGGACCAAAATTAATGATGGCTTCACCAAATTGCCCTAATACAAGCGTTGTTTGTCTGGGTGCATTATGAATATAAGTACCTTCTCCATGTAATAATTCTGTTTTTTCTTTCGTTATTTGAGGCGGATTATAAGGTACTATTGATTTGGGTATGCTAGAAAAAATGGCAACTAAATAGGTTCGTCCGAACGCCAGAGAATTCTCGCCAGTTGACACATTCTTAAGTGCTAAACTTTGAAAATCCATGCGCCCTAAATCTCTAGAAATCATATATTTATTGGCCTCTTGTCGATAAGAATTAAAGTTCTCTCTTACTTCTGCGTTATAGATTGCCTCAATTCCGTGTAAGCCTGCAATTTTATACCAATAATATGACACTGAGAAAAACAACATAACTGCCATACCTGCTATGATTAAAGTTCTATTCAATTTTCTAACGTAATAGTGATACATGCCTGCAGCAAATAATAATGGGAATATCGTTGAACTTCGACTGCCTCTTAATCCTCCAAAGAAGATAAAGACAATGGCCAATATTAGCATTAACAACAAGAAGCCTTTGTTCGAGCGAAACATTCCGTACTCACGAATCAGATAAATTATATACATAGCAAATATGTATTTAAAACTTTCGGCAATCAACATGATTAGACCCATACCCGCGAATGGATCATAGCCACTTAGGGCCCCCACTTCCTGTCGAACAGTGAATGCATTAATGAATCCTCCAACACCACCAAATGACACATATATATATAACTGCGAAATAAAACAAATTGTTAATAACAGCGAAGCAAATAAACGAAACCGTTTATCTAAGAAAAACCAGCTTTTTGCTGGTGACATCATTTGAGTTGATGCAGATGATATCGTTTTTGAAAAATTAGTGATTGACGACCATTTATATATCATAATGCCGAAGAGGTTTAATCCGGCCCAAGCGTCAACCCACCCAGGGTATCGATTCATATTTTCTAAAAAAGGCCAATAATCCCAAGAAAGTTGTGACACTGGGCTGATTAAAAAAAGAAACATACCAATAAGACCAATGAATAGCCCTGGGTCAAATAAATCTTTCTGTCCCCTAAATACGCCAACTACATCATGCAAAAGAATGGCAACAGAAAAAAAACCAAAAAGAAAGGTTAGGCCAACTGCTTCAAATCCAAAAACGTATATCAAGCCGATTGCAATTAAAAAAGAAAAGAAAAATGAAAAAAACCAATTTTTAGACACCATTTTTGGCACACCTTAATATTTTTCTATACATAAAAAAGTAAAGAATCAACACAATAAAACTTGATACTACAGTTGAATAGTATGCCCCAGCTATATCGAATGTCGGCACCAAAATTAAAGCCGTTATCAAAATTGAGATAAACATTAATAGTTGACACCAAATCAAATAGACATTTTTTTTAGTGGATGAAATTGCAGGATTCATTATGCTTACTAAATATTGAAAAGGTGACAACAAAAAAAATAAAAACAACAAATTTGAATACATCGAGACACTCTTATCGTATAGATACAGTAGTAATAACTCACCATACAAATAACAGAATAACATCCCACAGCTAGAAAAAACAAACACGATTAGAAATGATTTTATTATCATTTGCAAATGCTTATCGTACAAACCTCTATCATAGAATTTGGACAATTTCGGTAAAATTAATTGTCCGATAGAATTGATGACAATGCTCCCGGTTTGTATGAAAAAATACAATGCAGAAAAGATCCCTATTGCTTCTAAGCCATGTTGACTTTCAAGCGCAATTCTAGGAATATTTAAATTTATATTGACAAGAAATAAACTAATGGCAAGCGGACTACCTTGTTTAGCCAACCAAACAATTTGATTTTTGGACGGTAACAAGAACTCGTTGTCCTTCAACGGGTCTCCAAAAAATATATCTGTAATGATAAACGAAACAAGCCAACATAATGAATAACACAGCACGCCAATAAAAAGGTCATTAAACAAAAAACAACCAATGGACATTCCCAATATCCCCATCAAACCTCGTGATAGCATAGATATACATATGCGCTTCTGATCGCCTTGTTTATGCAAATCCGCATAATATATATCCGCGTTACTTTCAACAACTTTAGACAGGGCAATGAACAGAAGTATAAGAAGGTGATTGGTGTCGTCTAAGTAAAACAATAAAAAAAAGAAACAAACTACAAAACCAGAAATAGAGGATAAAAACCTAGTAAAGCGAAATTGAAAATAGTTTAACCCGCCTGTAGCGTCGGTTACCCACAAAACACGAGTCCCAAAGTTAGAAAACATCATTATTGGGGCCGTCAACGCCAAACCTAAACTAAAAAGCCCCAAGTCTTTCACACCGAGTGTTTTACAAATGATGACAATAGACAATAATTGAGTAGTTGCATACCCGCCATTCCCAATTAATAACCATAGCGCATTTCGCTTCATTTTTATTTTCTTATGTCTGTTACAATACTAAATATGCTATCATTTTTATAATAATGGATTAGAAAATTATAAACACCTAAGCAGTTTTTAATTAAATTATGTCGCACAATAACCTAAAATATTTCATAAATTACAGAAGCGAAAAACAAAAAGGAAAAGGATCTTCATTTTAATATGGTTACTTCAATAAAAAGAGACCTACTAAGAATAGGCAACGGAAAAATATGTATTTTTAGAACGCTATATTTAGTAGTGTTCGACACAGGATTTTTATCCGTTTTTTTGTATCGCCTTTATCATCCTCTGTACAAATGCAATATTTTTTCCAAATTCATTGCAAAGCTACTTTTTCGATTCAATATTCTGATGACAAGTTCTTATTTACACCCAAACTCTATAATTGGTGGTGGATTTTGCTTGCCTCATCCAGTGGGTGTGGTCATCGGTGATAAATCAATTGTAGGAGAGGACGTTACGATATATCAAGGTGTTACACTAGGAAGAGATGGAAATAAGCATTATCCAGAGATTAAAAATCACGTGATTATTTATCCAAACAGTACAGTGATTGGAAAGATTATCGTAAACGACCATGTGACTATTGGTGCAAATACATTTGTCAACAAAGATGTGAGAGCACGCGAAACTGTTGTCGGTTTACCTGCTAGAGCATTACCGCTCAAGTGCGACAGAAAAAGTTAGGCTTACACGAGCAATATGATAGTAAAAAAGTTGTAATCGATTCCATAATTTACAATAAATGAACCTACCTTATTATATTAAAGGTGATATAATCAGGGACTGAAGGCAGTTTAAATATAAGCAACATAGAGAGTAATTTAAAACCAAGTGGGCGAATGCTTTTGCTTTTGGTCGCCTTCTCACCTCAACCTTGGGTTTCTGGGATTAGAATTAAAAATAAATAGCAAAAAACATGGAGTAGTTTTATGAAAGTTGCAGTTGTTCATGATTGGCTTCCCTTGATTGGGGGAGCTGAGAGAGTTCTTAAGGGAATATTAGAGGTTTATCCCAATGCGGATGTCTATACTCTTTTTAACTTTTTAACAAACGAACAACTTGGTAGTTTAGGGATAAAAAATCCTAAAGTAAGCTATTTGAATCGTTTGCCTAAGGTAGATAAGTACTACAGAAATCTTTTTCCTTTGTGTGCTCAGGCTATTGAGAGCTTTGATTTATCAGATTACGACCTCATAATTTCTTCTAGTCACTTTGTTGCCAAAGGTGTTATAACTAGAGCCGAACAAACGCACATATCATACATGCACAGCCCCCCAAGGTACGCATGGGATTTGATGCACCACTATCTGAAAGAGAGCAATTTAAGAGGTCTCAAAGGGTATGTAGCGCAAAACCTTCTCCATAAATTCAGAATATGGGACTCTCGGACCGCTAACGGAGTAGACTACTTTATAGCAAATTCGGATTTTATTAGGAGAAGAATATGGAAGGTTTACAGAAGGGAGTCTGATGTAATTTATCCACCTGTTAATGTAAACGCTTTTTCTTTCAAATCAGATAAAAGCGATTCTTATCTTGCGGCGTCAAGACTTGTTCCATACAAAAAAATAGACTTGATCGTTTCAGCTTTCGCGAAGATGCCCAGTCTCAAATTAAATGTTATCGGTGATGGGCCAGAGATGAATAAAATTCAAAAATTAGCAGAAGGCTCTCCAAACATCAAAGTTTTAGGTTACCAACCGAATAGCGTTCTCGTGGAGCATATGCAGAATGCGAGGGCCTTTGTGTTTGCGGCTGAGGAGGACTTTGGAATAATGCCAGTTGAAGCTCAAGCCTGTGGGACTCCGGTCATAGCATACGCAGCGGGAGGTGCTTTGGAAACTGTTAAAGGCTTTGACTCTTTGTCAGAAAAAAGAACTGGTGAATTCTTTTATGAACAAAAAGAATCCTCTCTTATATCTGCAGTAACGAAGTTTGAGGCAAATAGTCATGTATATAATCCAATTGATTGCAGAGAACATGCTAAAAAGTTCGATACTGAAACTTTCAAGAAAAAACTAAGGGAAAAGGTTGATAATTGCTATGAAAAAGAAACTCTTGGATGCGTTAATAAGTTAAAAGTCGTGTAAATTGAGGCACTCTTTAGTTAAGCAAACGATGTATTCGTCTACCAAATCCAATCTTTTTTTGATAACTCACTTTAGCGAGAATGTCGGCTCTTGTTTAAAGGAGCAGGATTGCTTCTATACACGGTCGTTGATTATCCTATCAATAGATATAACCTTGATGTATTTCGCGCATTTCTTCATAACCAACTCGTCAGTTTCTTTAACTGCTAGGGTTATCAGGTTTTCAATATGCCTACCTTCCCAAGCTTGTCATGTTATCTCTAGTTAGATGGCCAAATTGTAATCCCCCCATTTTAAACAGTGCTTTTTCCTAGAATTTTCACGCAGCGTTTAAATAGGTTTTAGGTGGTACACCACCAATTGCAGAGTTTGGTCTTTGATTGTTGTAAGTCCAAACCCATTGTGTTGCCATCAGTTGCGCATGTTCAACACTTTCAAATTCATGTAAATCCAGCCATTCATGTCTGGCTGTTCGATTAAATCGCTCAACATAGGCATTCTGTGTTGGTTTGCCAGGCTGAATGTAAATCAACGTGATTTTATGCTTGTTTGCCCATGTAATTAAGTGGCTTGACACATATTCAGGACCGTTATCGCAGCGAATTGCTGAAGGTTTCCCGTAAGCTTACCGTCAAGCGCACACTTTAAAACTAGAGATTATGCTGCCAGTTGTCTTATAAATTCACTAGGCGGAATGTTGCCAAGTGATTCATGTGGTCTCTCTTCGTTATAACTAATCATCCATGCCCAGCTCAGTTCTCTGACTTCATCCAATCGATTGAACAGGTTAGGATCGAGCACCTCATTTCTAAATGAGCGATTGAATCGTTCAATGTACGCATTTTGATTCGGCTTACCCGGTTCGATGTAAGCAATCTTGATGTTATTTTCTTCGCACCAATCTTGAAACAGTTGAGACGTCATTTCACTGCCATTATCTACTCTGATCATTTTAGGTGTACCTCTTATTTCCTTAAGCTGCTCTAGCACTCGAACAACTCGTGACGCCGGCAGTGATGTGTCGATGACGATATCTAACGCTTCTCGCACACCTTCATCAATAATGTTTAACACGCGATAGCGAGTGCCGTTGTAAAGCGCATCGCTCATAAAATCAAACGACCAGCTGTAGTTTTGTTCTGGTGGCACATCCAATGGGCATGGTATGCGTGGTGGTATACGTTTTTTGGTGCGCCGGCGCTGATTCAAATTCATCGCACTCTACACGCGCCATACACGCTTAAAATTCCATGGCTTACCATCCATTCTCAAACGATAAAAGCATTTCCAGAATCCCCAGCGAGAACGATTGGGCGTTTCTATAATCGCATTTAATGCATCAATCACTGGCGCATCACGTTCAAGTTGTAAAATAGCAGGATCTTCACGATACCAACTACGTCTAGGAAGCTGAGTTAAACGGCATGCTTTGGAAACTGACAGTTTCGCTTCCTTGACCAACTCCTGCGTCGCCCAGCGACGTTTACCAGGCGTTAGAGCTTTCCCAGCAAGTCCTTAATGGCTTGATTTTCAAGTGCCATTTCCGCATACATTCGCTTTAATTTAGCGTTCTCAGCTTCTATTTCTTTCATTTTCTTTAAGTCTGAGGCTTTCATGCCGCCGTATTTGCTCTTCCATTGATAGTAGGTCGCCGGGCTAATGCCATGCTCTCTGCAAATATCATTGACCTTCTGCCCTAGCTCAGCTTGCTTCAGAATGCTGACAATTTGCGATTCGCTAAATTTTGATTTTTTCATTGATTTCTCCATTACGTAAATAATGACAGAAATCTCTACTTATTACTTGTGCCAAATTTGGGTAAGTTTACGAGTGTACCGTTATTTTCCTATGGGTTTCTTCACACCCAAAGCTAGTGACTACTTACCATTCGGATTGCCCTCCCCTTTGTCTGGGTGACTCAGGTTTCTTTCAACCTGATGTGTTTGCCAGCTTCGCTGGACAAACAAGAAAATACCAATCAGCCTAAATGATTGGCATTACCATAAAACTTAGAAAAGTATTGTTGATTTCAAGTGAGACTTTTTGATGGAAGATCCCCTTTTTCGCCTTTTCATATAGCTGCTTGAGTGGCATAACCTCAGGGAAGTTATTAGTAATAATTTGGTCAAATTGAATAATTAATACATGGCTTTACGACGTACTTATTGGAACCGAAAATCGAAATAAGTGTGGTCCAGACTTTGCTAAGGCATGTCAAATTGAAAACGAAGTCAAGTTATACACAAGCAGCGCCGAAAGATATCTGAATTACTTTCACTTGTGCAGTACAGACTTTTTAAGGTTCAGCTTTCCGACGACTAGATCTTGTCTACCAACATTCTTTAAGGCTCTTCTTTAAGGGCCTCCCAGTCGCCCTCGGGCCACATCTTTTTACCCCAAACCCGAAGACGCTCGATCAGGGCCGTGTCCATCCCATTTTCTTTCATATGGGGGATAGCTCGATAGACTCCATCAGCATGTGTGCGGGAAGAAGAGATGAGGTACTTTTTCCCATCATGCGGAGTAGGCACATAATCAATCGTATTGATTGCGTTTGGATTGTCGTTGGCACGCTTGAATTGTTTTGTCTCATAGGTTTCGGTCTTCTCCAACCAATCACGTAATAGGCTGTCTTGCACTTTGTTTTTCAAGCCCGGATTGATTTTGTCAAGTTCATTCCAAAGGTCGAATCGTTTTTGCTGATTGAAAAAATGGCTTCCCCCCACTGAAATGTATCTCCAGGGTGTAACATGAGTAATCCACCACCCGTTTGCTTCCGGGCCTCGATCGGTTCGAAAAGGAAAGTGGTTAGCTGCAACAGCCCTGTTCTTTGGTTTTCGCATATCCAAATTTTGTTGCATTTTTATCAAGGACTGCACATAACGCAAAGTTGCCGGGTGATTATTGTCCTTAGCAGCGTGATACAAGTGATTCATTTGATACTTCCAATCAGGCGGACGATTTTTTTGAGGGTTTCGGTTTCCAGCGTTGAGTACGACCTGCAATTGATACCAAGCGGTATTGAAATAAGATCCCTGGGCTTTTTTCAAATGAGAAAAGGTGTAACTATCATTACCAATTCGGTGTGGGGCCATTTCAAATACCTGCCGTGTGCCTCCCGGCCAGCCTCTCTTTTCCCCGTATGGATAAATATCTGCCGTAGCTTCTTCTAAGGAAAATTCTTGCATAACTTCCCAATGTTTCACAGCATTCCAATGATTGATAGAACGTAACGGTTCCTCGCAAACCTTTGGGTCTCTCCAAGTTTCCTTTTTTGGAGCTGTTTTTGGCCGTCCCAACATTTGAAACCCAGCCCCTCCATGAACGGCGTTGTTACGACAAGGTAGGGCTCCTCCTTGTTTGGTAAATTGGTCCGTGCTTTTCCGAAGAGGATCTAAAACATTGAGTAAGTCTTGATTTTGAATTCGCGATTTTTCTACGCGCATTTTCTGACTTTCCCCATTAGACAATTTTGTACGGGTAGCCAAATATGTCTTATAGGGTTCTGTGGTATAAAACGCATCGCCCCATATATCTACTGGATGAATTTCAGGTAACCAGGCCTGCCAATCGGGCAATTGTAATGCTATAGGCATTTCTCTTACATTCAGCGTTCCTCGGATTGATACGACATTATCCACCGCCGACTTGTTCGTTCCCTCGGGAAATAAGTATGGGAGCATTTGTTTATCTTCTTCCAAAACCCATTTTAGACCGGCACCTGCCGCCCATTGTTCTACAGGTTTTGAATCAAGTCCTGGACCGGGTTGATAGGGTGGATTCCATGGACGACCATGCCGTTGTATGCCCTTATCTGCGAGTGAGCGAATGTAGGAAGCGATTTGTTCAGATTGTTTCTGATTGAGCCCATGAAATTTGCTTCGTTCTTGTATGGACCAATTGCTGAAAGCAAAATATTCCATATCACTACCATCCTGGGCATGGCAGGCGGCACAAGTGGCTTTGATGGGTGGACCGCCAGGAAATTCAAGGAGCTTTGCGCTGTACCAAAGTTTTTTCCCCTCAGAGATATCTTTGGTGAAAGGTAGCGGTGGTTTCCAAGATTTAGGATCTGTATGCTGAAAATTGCTGGTGGGTAAAAGCTTCTTGTTTTTTTTCAACACGTTAAATTCAAGGATTCGATAGCCACTTGTCACCTTGTCAGTTTTATTGAATCGAAAGACGAGGATGTTTGTGCCCTTTTGAAAATTGGTGACTGGCAAAGAAAGTCGAACGGTGTGGTAGGAACCATTCAAGCAACCATAGCGGGATTCATGATCATAACATGTGACATTTTCATTGATTAAATCAATCCAAGTGCCATTATTAAGTTTCACACTTCCTTTTGGACCTCGATTCGGGTTCACTCCTGCATCCCGAAAGGCCAAACGATGTGCTTTCAAGTACAAGTGGGTTACGCCTTCCGAATTCTCAAGCTGGAATTGCACGGAATGAGTATATCCGGCATTTCCTATCACCTCTATAGGTAAGGTAGCGCTCATGCCTCTGGTGCTAAACAAAGCAGACAAGAGGCCAGCGGCGATAAATGTACGAAAGATTACATAAGGAAAGGTACGAAGCGCATGGATGCGATTGATTGAAATTGTAAAATATCTCATTGTGAACCTTGTCTTGAGGGTAAGAGTATCTTCATAATAATATCACTTTGCTCAAGGGGTTGTGAACAAGGACCAGCAATTATAGTCTACCCGTTTGCCAGGGCGGGATCCCACTTTTATTGAACTAAACTGAGACTTCATGATCAGATCGCCAATAACCATATAAAAAAGGCGAAGTATGAGCGTCATCAACCATCTCGAAACAATAGAAGACCCGCGCAGCAATATCAATAAAAAGCACAGGGCGGGAGTTTACTTTGATCATTATTTAACCAAACAGTCAGGGGTTGTTCCCGAATAGAAAGTGAATTAATTGTAAATATAAAGTTATCACGCGTGAGATCTATGCCTACTGTCCAAGCGGAGATTCAGAGGCTTAGCTCGCTTTGGTCATTGTTCAACCAAACTTTTACAGCAACCTTCAAAATGCACATAGGGTAGATACCACATTTAATTTGAGGTTTTTGATCTTCTAATTTTTATTGAACTTATCGCGTATTCATCGATCAGATCGCCATAGAATATCATTGCTCATAAATACGAACATTCCTAAACACTGCATTAG
>DDLV01000073.1 GCA_002340325.1 Glaciecola sp. UBA2563
CATTAATAGTATACAATTCACCACCTTTTTTGAGGGGCGCAAGCGCCCCTTTTCGTTTTAAAAAGATACCAAAATCTTGTAATCCGGAGGAACTTTAATGGCTGTTGCCACTAACAAACGTTCAATTATGACCCTTTTTTCTGACAATCTTGATATCTACAGTCATCAGGCACGAATTGTCCTTGCGGAAAAAGGCGTAGGCGTAGAAATTGTATTTACCGACCCTGCGCAAATAAATGAGGAATTGTTAGATTTGAATCCTTACGGCACTGTGCCTACTTTGGTCGATCGTGAATTGGTGTTATACAAGTCCCACATCATAATGGAATATTTGGACGAGCGGTTCCCTCATCCTCCATTAATGCCTGTTTATCCAGTCTCGCGCGGACAAAGTCGCTTAATGATGCATCGTATAGAACAAGATTGGTATAGCCTTGCTGGCAGGATCTTTAGAGGCGAAGAGGGTAGTGATGAAGCACGCCAAGAGTTGAAAGAAGCTATTTTGTCACTCGCGCCAGTTTTTGGTGAAACGCCTTATTTCATGAGCGAGGAATTTAGTTTAGTTGATTGTTATCTCGCACCGTTGCTGTGGCGTTTACCTGCATTAGACATCATGCTTAGCGGAACGGGTAGTAGAGAAGTTAATGCATATATGAAGCGCATATTTGAAAGGGCGTCATTTAAAGCCTCTCTTACCGACCAAGAGCGTGAAATCCATAACCCCTTGTAACATAAAATAGGCAAACATTGTATAAATGGCGGACATGACTTCAACACAACCCTACATGCTGCGTGCATTCTATGAGTGGATTGTTGATAATGGTTTAACGCCGTTTGTCGTTGTCAATACAGCATGGCCCAATGTTGAGGTGCCCGTGCAATACGTGAAAGACGGGCAAATCGTGCTGAATATCTCCCCTACAGCCTGTATCAACTTTTCGATGGACCTTGACGCGATATCTTTTCAGGCGAGATTCGGAGGCCAGCCTATGCAGGTCTTTTTTCCTTGTGGCGCGGTGAATGCTATTTACGCGAAAGAGAATGGCGCAGGATCAGTTTTCACCGAAGAACTACCGCCAACAGAAGCACAAGCTAATAAAGAATCAAAAGATACTGATCAATCACCCACGGACAATGCTAAACCTGCAAAAAGCAGCAAAAAAGCAACGCTAAAAGTCATCAAATAGTTGTTATTTATCAATGGCAAGAGACCATTCAGCTAACAAAACATTTTTTAATGTTTGTTATCCACGAATCTAAAACTCGATTAGTCAGTTAGCTCCAAAACACGAACTACTTTAGTAACGCCTTTAACATTCCTTGCTAATTCAATCGTTGCTGTAGCCTCTTCACGAGTAAGTTTTCCCATAATGAATACTTCAGAGTCTTCCACTATCAAGTCGAGCTTTAAAAGTGGGACGTCTTCATTTGCCGTCATTAACGTTCTAATTTTTGTTCCAAGCCATATATCGTGCATAGTTGACGTGGCGGGAATGGGCTCGCCAAGTCTTATTTGATTATGCACTCTTAAAACATGCTCGACATTTCGTGCTTTTTTCTCCGCCAGACTGATGATTGATTCCTGACTCGCTTGCCCAGTCAGCAGTACTTGACCGTTATAGACATGCACACTTATAGCGGCCTCTTCATCAATGCCGGGAATGGTATTTATGGCATTATTGACTCTTGAGTCTGTGGTTTTGTCGTCAATTTGAGTGCCCAAACTTCGTCTATCTGAAGCAGATGTGGCGGCGCCTGCTGCACCAACAGCAACGACTGACGCACATCCGGATAAAACGAGGGGGGCGATAATAATAACTAACATAAAAAATTTAGATTTATACATTTTCATCTACTGCTCTTCTAACTACTTTGTATTCAGCTGGTTTAGTTGCCATGCTCTTCTATGGGGAACAATGCGTTGTCGATTGCTTCACATAAGTTATGAATAATTAATAAATGCACTTCTTGTATTCGTGCTGTCCGCTGAGATGGAACCCTAATCTCAACGTCGTTTTCACCAATAAAACCTGCCATTTCACCACCATCTTTACCGGTGAGTGCAACGATTGTCATATCGCGAGCCAACGCAGCTTGCATCGCTTTAATGACATTTGGGGAATTGCCGCTGGTGGAAATGGCCAAAAGTATATCGCCAGGCTGTCCGAGTGCTTTTACTTGCTTTGAAAACACTTCATCATACGAAAAATCATTTGCGATTGACGTTATCGTTGAACTGTCAGTCGTCAACGCGACTGCAGGCAATGAGGGGCGGTCTCGCTCATACCTGTTTAGCAATTCCGACGAAAAATGCTGAGCGTCACCCGCTGAGCCGCCATTTCCACATGAGAGTATTTTATTACCTTGGATCAGGGTTTGAATCATCATCGCAGCGCCTTTAGCGATAAACTCTGGCAGAGCCTCAGATGCTGCGATTTTGGTTTGGATTGAATCGTTAAAATTCTTCTTAATATTTTCAATCATGGTATGACTTATTCACTGTTGATGTTAGTACTAGTAACTAATTCCTTGTAGCCATTCTATCTCTTGATTATCAACAGCAACGAGGTCGAGACGTATATCTTGGTCGTGTATGTTAAGTTGCTTTTCAGCAAAAAAACACATGATGCTTCTTATCATACGACTTTTCTTGGTTGAGGTGAAATACTCAGCGGCAATTCCTCTATCGTCATCCTTTCGAAATTTGACCTCAACAAATATCCAAAGTTGCGCAGATTTAAAAATTAGGTCTATTTCGCCAAGCTTACACTTATAGTTTTCTGTTACAAACGTTAGATCTTGGGCAAGTAGATAACTTTTTACTTGCTGTTCTACCGCAAGCCCTCGTTCATAGGCATACCACTGCTTAATTGTTGTTTCTCGCAAATCGGTTATTGATGGAAAGCACATCAAGGTTGCGCTGTATTTCATTATTTTTCATCGAAAGAGTGCCCGTCAGCCCTTCTCTTTGGATATTTGCAAATACGTTCATTTGTACATTGTTTTTCACCAACGTAAACGCATCATATCCAAAGGCAAACAATCGTAAAAATGATGTTGATGGCTGTTTGAAAACGTTATCAATGTTTTGTGCTAAGTCTGAATTTCTGCCAGAAGGTTGTACAAACGGCATGTCCATAAACACCATGTTGCGGAGATCTCTGAGGCTGTTTTTATTTTGCTTATGAGAATAGCTAAAGGAGCTGGCGTACACAGGTAGGTTTTCGTTTTCAAACAGGCTGATACTGGATTCAATAATTGGGTTAATTAACTCAACTTGTTGTGCGTTTGCGAATACTACAAATGCATCTACATCGCGCCTATTTCTAGTGACACTATGTACTTTTTCTGTTGTTAAATTTGAAATCTGTTGGATACGCTGCTTACTCTGCAATACACCAAGTGCGCCAGTGATACCAACGCGCATGCTCTTGTTATCGCTGAAGCTTACGTCTGCCGGCGTCTGATTGTTATCAGTCTCCCAAACGTCGATAAATGTGTCTCGCATTCTCTTTGCCCTGCTTCCTGATGCATAAATCAAAATGGGATTTGCAATATTAGACCGCATCATTCTGTTGGCAATCTGTTTGGCTTCTTGTTCAGGGGAAAGCGAAAAATATGATGCACTTACATGCATCTCATCCAATTGAGGTGAATTTAAAAACAACGTATTGGTGCCTGGTCTTATTTTATCTTCAATTTCCGCGATGTGAGAGGGTAATAAAGGGCCAATGACATGGCTAAAAAGTAAAAAGTCTAAATTTTTTACGTCTTCTTTTAGTGTTGAATTTGAGCCTGTGTCAATAAATTCAATTTCTGGAATTTTTTCTGGTTGCGCTTGCAATAGCGAAGAATTAGAAAAATAGGCCGTTACGATACCATTTTTTATTGCTTCAGCTTGCGCTGATAGTCTACCTGAGAGCGGCAGTAATACAGCAATTCTGTTGCTGTTGTTTAATGGCGTTTGCAAAAACGTGTAGACTTCTAAGGGAATTTTTTCAAGCAGCTGATTATCTGCATTCGTAGTTATCCACGTATTTAGTTTTTGTTGGCGCGCTCTATCATCTAATGTGATATCTGCGATAATGTCATACATCGCCAGATAGCTTGATACCCGTGGCTCATTGCGAGCCATCTCATTGCGTTGTTGTTCTGACTTGGCAGTAACCGAACGCCAAATAAGCTCTCCTTTTATTTCAAACAATGCAGAATCTGTCGGACGCATCGATATCGTGGTTAAAAAACTTGATTCTGCCGGTGTCTCAAGAATAGATAGCGCCTCTAGCGCAACTTCTAATCGCTTACTTGGGACATCATTTGATGAGCTGAGGTCTTTCGCGTTAGATAACCATCCTTCTATTTTAGCAACTTCTCCATCATCAATACTGCCATCTAGAAACATTGACAGCATGAGGCATTCGCTTCGCAATAGCTCAGCATTGAGAAGCTGCGCATCGAGGATAATTTCATCAATAATATGCCAAACGACCAGCTCTGTGTTTGCACATTGGCCAACCGACTGTTGTAACCTTGCATAATCCAACAGCGACCATATGGTTGCGGCTTTGTCTCCATTTCTCTCAAAATCAGAGATGATATCGTCAATTTCAGAAGACTGTTCTATTTCCTCATACTCGACTTCAGCGGGTTTGTTTGTGGTAACTGGTTGATTCACTACTCTTGTAGCAGAACCGCCACAAGCTGAAAGTAGAAATGAAAGAAGCAGAACTATATAGAACCAGACGTTTTTCAAAATCTTACCCTTTATTTACATAACGCAACTACCACAGTTGCTGAAAGTATCTTTTAGTTGAATAAGTCTACAGTTTGGCGTGCAAAACGCCAGCGAATTAATACATAACTGCACGAACATTCAGTGGTCATTAGACGTTTAGTTCCGAACAATTAACTTAAGCATATGAGTTCCAAGATAAACAAGTGCTAACGCAATGCGTTGTATCTTAACGATTATTCATCAAGTATACTCTTGTTTACGCATACTAACTCAAAATTACAACTACTTAGATGCAAGCTACTTTATACATTGTGCCAACGCCTATTGGTAATCTTGACGATATAACAATTCGAGCAATAGAGGTCCTAAAAACTGTCGATTTTATCGCTTGCGAAGATACACGGCACACCGCTAAGTTACTGCAACATTTTAATATAACAACTGATAAAATTAGTTTGCATCAACACAATGAGACACAAAGAAGTGTGCAGATAGTTGCGCTTTTAAATGAAGGGAAGCAAATAGCGCTAGTTTCAGATGCTGGTACCCCGTTGATTAATGATCCCGGGTATGAACTTGTCAATCTCTGTCGTGATGAAGGCATCAACGTGACTGCGTTGCCTGGACCTTGTGCATTTGTTACTGCGTTATCGTCGAGTGGGTTTCCGACAACTAAATTTTGTTTCGCTGGATTTTTTCCCATTAAGAATCAGGCGCGTCTGCAGATGCTGGAAGAAGTAGCAAATGCGTTTGTGACCTATGTGTTTTATGAATCACCACGGAGAATCTTACCTACAATAGCCCTCATTGCTCAGGAATACCCATTAATGCAAGCAATGATTGCTAAGGAACTTACCAAGACTCATGAGAACTATGTCGGCGGCAATGCAGACGAAATCGTAAAGTGGCTCAAGGAAGACATTACTCGGCAAAAAGGAGAGTTTGTTTTGATCCTGCGCGCAAACAACACAGAGGATAATGCGCAAGTGCCATCGGAAGCAATGGCACTTCTTAATGCATTAGCAAAAGAACTACCAAAAAAGCGGGCTGCAAAGCTAGTAGCTGAGCATTATGGTTTGAATACAAAATTGCTTTATAACGCTTTACTAAATAAATAAACGCATTTAATGGTTAATTGGCAAGGACGTTTTACGCAAAAGAGGGGTAACTCAATAGAGGTGGTTTCAAAGAATAATATGCGGAAGGTAACGGCTGAGGTCTTGTGTAATACTTTGCTTGTCTTCTCTGATTGAAATACCGGCAGCTTGATTATCAACGAGCCAACTTCCAATAAGGGTGTGATTACCAGAAAACTGCGGAAGAGGCGAACGCTCTTGAAAAATAAAACCCTCCACTCCATAAGGACCGTCAGAATGTACGTCTTTATCTGAGATGACACCTTGAGCATCGGTAAAATATATATTGGCACCTTCGCGAGAGAATATTGGTTTTTTTACCAATTGCATGTGCTCTGGAATTTTGTACAGTTCGTCCTCGAAAAACGAAGGTAGAAGATTTGGATGATTAGGGAACATTCGCCATAGCATTGGCAGTAGCGCTTTATTTGAAATGATCGCCTTCCACGGCGGCTCTAACCAACGCATATTCTGCTTTCCAAGATGAGCAGAATACTCATCCTCAAACATAAATTCCCATGGATATAATTTAAAAATCCATGTAATTACCTGATCATCGACATCTGTGAATTCATTTTTATTATCAATGCCGATGTCCTCAATATAAACAAACGCAGTATCAAGGCCAGCGGCTTTTGCGCAGTCTTCCAAATACTGTACGGTACCTCGGTCTTCATCGGTGTCTTTGCAGCAAGCAAAGTGTAAGATGCGTCCAGGCGTTAGAGCATGTAACTCAATAAAGCGGTTAACCAGTTTTTCTTGAAGCGAGTTAAATTGATCGGAAGCTCTTGCAAGTAATTGATTGTCAACATTATTTTCCAACCACAACCATTGCCAAAACCCTGTTTCATACACTGAGGTTGGTGTGTCAGCGTTGTTTTCATAGAGTTTTGCATGTCCTTTGCCATCGTAGGTCAGGTCAAGTCGTGAATATAATGAAGGGTCTCCGTTTTTCCAGCTATCTCGAATTAGCTCCCAGTGCTGACGAGGGATAGCAAATTTATTGAGAAGGCTCTCATCATTGACAACTTTATCGACAACCTCTAAACACATTGCATGTATTTCTTCAGTTGGCGCTTCTAAATCATTTTCAATTTGTTCTAACGTGAATTGGTAATAAGCAGATTCATCCCAATACTTCTCGCCATACATAGTATGAAACTGAAATCCATATTCATGCGCGAGCGCTTGCCAGTTAGGACGCTCAGGGCAGGGGATGCGTAGCACTCAACCTCCCCAGCCTTTTGATTTTCCGCTGCTTCCCCAGTTGCTTTTCGCAGACGCTGTTGAGCCAAATCCGCCTCTAGACATCGTACGAGTGACCTTAGGTTTTGGCTTTAACGCTTCGCGCGACATTCTATAGGAGGATTTTCCTGGAGAGCCAATAACAAACCCGTCGCTTGTCATTATCTTATTGCGGTTGGCACCTCTGCCAGTATACAGGTAGCTTGGGTGGCTATGTTTATATCGATACTTGCGCTCTATAGCATCACCGACTTCGTCAATCACTTCAGCTACGATGTAGCCCGCCATTATCGGAATAAAATAACTGCCGCGGTCTTCGCAATAATTAAACTCTTCAATACAGTCTCTTTCAAATCTGTACCGAGGCGCCGTTGACTCTGCATCTGCTAGGGCCTGTTCATAGGCAGCTTCACACGCTTCTCGACCGAGAGAGGTCTGATTTTCACAATCGTCAACTGACATTACGAACTTAACTTCCTCATCGGAAGAGCCCGACGAACAGCCCATCAGAACAGCCAATGATACTGGTGCCAGCGCAAAAACCCGCGAGTGCTTGCGCAATAGATTTAGGTCAAGGATAGAAGAACGTTTCATGCTCTGTCTCCGGTTAATATGTCATGCATGCCGCATTGATACATCCAACCGCAACGTTAGTTGCACCGAGAACAATACCTGCGCTTACTTCATTACCCTCTATACGCGATGTTATTTTCGGCATAAATATGAAACGAACTAGACTGAATGCCAAAACTTGTGCAAGTAATGCGATGACTCCCCAAATCGCAAAATCGATAAGGTCAGCTGAGTTACTTACAGCACCTGCCAGAGCTATGGCGAAACCTATAATGGCGCCACCAAATCCAACAGCAGCAGCAGTATTTTGTTCTTCTTTAATCAGCTCCCATTCAGCATGAGGAGTTGCGAACGTATACAGTGTTTTAAATATGACCAAAAACACAATTGAAATACCAAAATACAAGGCAAAATTTAGAATACCTGCCAACAAGTTATAGTCTTCCATATAGCTCTCTTTTTAAATTGGGTGGTTATTTTTGGATGTTAAATTTTAACGTTTATCGGATTTAACCATTTACACGTATTTGAGTCGGAGATATTTTTACACCTGTACTAATTACCAGGCACTGTTCCAACTGTTCGTTGTCATTTACTGTTTCTTCTGCTGATAAGTATAGCTGTTCAAATGAGCCATCAGTCAACTCTCGTTCAAAAAGCATTACAAACTGGTCGGTTTCTGATACGTCATTTGACTCGTCGTATGTTTTTTCTTGCATCGCAACTGGTGCGTGGTAATCACTGGTACTTGTCCATACTCTTTGATAAGTATTGCCTTCAAGCGTGTAAGTAGGTGTGCCAATCTCAGTGTCTAAAATTCGTCGCCACTTGTGTTGGTCGACGTGGAGTGTATCGTAATAATGAAAAAGCGTGACGTCGACAATATTTTCCTCTCCAGCGCCACCTTCACACACCACCTGAAGCCATGCTTCATCATCGGTGTAGAATCTAAACAAAGTTGTTGAACCTAAATCAACCTCGCCAGCGGCTTGAATCAGTTGAGTATCGGCCACGCTGCTAATGGTTAGTTCACTTAAAATAAGTTGAAAAGACAGCATATCTATGTCGAAACTCGAACCTACACATAGCCCCATTATGTTAGGCTTATCAATAGTGGGCGTTGTAGTTTTTTTCTTAAACAGGCCAAACATTTGGTTCTCCTGGTCAAAAGAAACGCTTAAACAATCGTTCGTTTAAGTGATTATAAATAAGAATAACACCTGCTTGATAAAAGTATAGGGGCATCAGCAACCCTGATACCCCTATTACTTATCCGCTCAATTATCCATGTGAATTGGACATCAAATTACGATTTTTTTGACGCCAGTAACTTTGCTAGCATATCTTCGTTTGAACCAGTTGAGCCACTTGCCTTACGCAATTTAGCATCCAAGTCATTACCTGTTTCTAGTTCCGCTAATTCAGAGGCAGCGTCGATAGCCGCATCTTTTTCAGCTTGCTTTTGTTTAATTCGGTCAAGGCTATCCAACGCTGTTTTTACTTTGCTGTTACCTCCATCAAAGTGCGTTGATGCAGCAACCTGTGCTTTTTGCACAGCTTCTGTCGCTTTCACTTGATCAACTTGTTGTTCTAACATACGCAGGTTGTTTTTAGCTGATGATAAATTTGACTTTAGCGTCGATTCATTTTTTAAATAGCTATCAAGAATATTTTGTTCCCCTGATTTTAGCTGTTCTAACTCGTTGACTCTTTCTGCGCACTCCAATGCCAGTTCTCGGTTGCTCTCGGCGTGATCTATTGCGCTTTGTGTATACTTTGCAATGTCAGCATTCAACGAATCCACTTTGTTTTGCGACATCTTTCGTTTTGCTGCAATTTGATGAAGACTTTGCCCACACTTTTGGATTTCTACTTTTGCTTCTCGGATTTGTTGATCCAAAATAGTCAGAGCTTGAGAATCCGCAGCATCTTCAAGCGCTTTGTTAGTGTGGCCTTTCAGTGCCGACCATAATCTACCTAAACTCATATTTTTGCTCCTACTATCTATTGTAAATGTTCAGAATATAATTCGAGAAACTCTGGTACGTTCATAAACAGAGTCTCTACCTCTTCCACAATCACTTCATCTTTACTGTCGACCGACAACGCGCCAAATGCGACGTAATACTCTTCACCTGCTATTGCCGAAACAGCCAGTGTCGACAACGGTACAAACCAATGCGTGCGCAAAATTTCCGCGTCTAGAGCCGCTGTGTCTTTGACTGCATTGGAGGGAAACAATATCGTCTCAACGATGATTTGCTTTTCACCTACAACCAAAAAAGCATCAACCCCTTCATCGTTAGAGATATTGATAACATCTCCCTGCATCTCAGCGGTGAAGTTAATTTGCTCATTCATTAGCGAAAGTATCTGTTCGCGTTTTGTCGTCATTTTGATCTCCATTAAAAAGTACAGTACTTTTTGTTTGTGACGGAAAGATAGTAGTTAAAAAATCTAGCAATTGCAACATATATATTGCAAAAATATAAAATAAATGGCTAAAGCAGTGTATACATTGCTAATTTGATTGATTTGATTTTATAAGTGCCTATACTGCCTATTAAGGCAATCCTCACTCTAATCAATATCTGATGCACAACGATAAACATGCTCAAGTTAATATAAGTGTGAATAACAAGAAGTCAATTTTGCCATATGCAAAAGGCGCAAGTTTGCACATAAAGAAGTTAATGGTTGAATATGAGATCACATATGATGATCTTGTCAATCGATTGGAAGCTCGTGGCGTTGTTTTAAGTTCAAGTAATCTCCGTAATAAAGTGTCCGGTAACGCCCTCTCTTGCGGACTTTTTTTTCTTATTGTGGAAATTATCACTGGACAGATGGATGTCACCATTACGTTTAAAGGAAAATAACCCGAGATAACGATGAGTTTTTTAATTGCTCCATTAATTGTGCAGGTCTGCTTTTACTATGCCTGTTGAATAATCTAGCACCATTGGATACAAATCTAAAAACACGGTCAATAAACTTTCGCGATAGACATTAATGAAATCAACAGCTTCGCTTGCAAAACTCACTTTGTTTTTGAGTCTTGTCTCGATGTGAGAAAACGCTTGTTGGTAACCTTCAACGTCATGGTATGTGTGCAGCCATTTGTGCCGTAAAAGTCCAGTCTGCACTCGCGTAAATCTGCCTGTTGCAAATTGAGTGACGGCGAGTTCCGCGTAGAACTTTCCCATGATGGCTTCAAAGCTTTCAGAACTGAAATGATCCCAGTGTTTACACAATAAATGGTCAAAATAAACATCTAAAATTACGCCCGACATTCTTCTAATATTTGGTGGAAACATCTTTCGTGTTTTTACAGAAATCTCGTGATTATCGGTGAAGCTGTCTATCTTTCGATGAAGCTTTACTCCTTGTCTCAGTTGAGGTGGTAAATGCGACAGGTCGCTGCCTTTTACAAAATCGCCAAGAAAGTTACCTACCAGACTGGTATTTGTTGCGTGGGCAAGATGAATATGTGCAATGTAGTTCATTATGGGGATGCTAGGCTTTCAAAATCATTGGTTGACGCTTTGGGATGATTGTTAGACGACTGTGTGACATGAACTACGCAAAACATTCAACACTGGTTATACATTGTCGAATAACGCAATGACTTTTAGTCGGAGCTCTTCTATTTCTTCAATATTTTCCGGCGCGATAAAAATGGTGTCGTCACCGGCAATGGTGCCTAACACGCCGTCTGCTCGGCCCAATGAATCCAATAATCGAGCAATCAACTGCGCTGCACCCGGACTTGTTCGAATAATCAGCATTACATTGTTATGAACAACATCTAAAACCAATTGTTTGAGCGGGCTCTTCGCAGTTGGCATGCCCAATTCAGGTGGCAAACAGTACACCATATCACCGCGTGCGTCGCGTGTCCTAACCGCGCCAAACTTACTTAACAGTCTTGACACCTTGGACTGACTTATACTGGTAAAGCCCTGAGACTTCAGCGCATCAACGATGTCGACTTGAGAACCATAGCTTTCGGATTTGAGCATCTCTTTGAAAGACTTGATAAGTTCGTCTTGTTTGCTCGCAGGCATTTGATGACCATTTGTGAGTTGAGGATGATATTATTGTGCATCAAGGTTATTCGTTAAGCAATTGATGTAACTGTTTTAATTTGGTAAACAGTATCTATTAAAATAGTTAAATCAGACCATCGTGTAATTGAGCTTGATGATAAGATCGTATACCCTCACGCCTCAAATTTCTTTCCATTAAAATTTTCGGAGATATCAATATGAAAGTAGCCGTACTAGGCGCCGCAGGCGGTATCGGTCAAGCGTTATCCCTTTTACTCAAGCTCAACTTACCAGCGGGTTCTGATTTGTCATTATATGATGTCGCACCGGTGGTTCCAGGCGTAGCCGTTGACCTTAGTCATATTCCGACTGACGTAACTGTAGCGGGCTATGGTAAAGATGAGTTAGCGGATGCTTTAACAGGCTGTGATGTTGTATTGATTCCTGCCGGTGTTCCACGCAAACCCGGTATGGATCGCTCCGACTTGTTCAACATTAATGCGGGCATTGTCAAGAATCTCGTAGAAGCGTGCGGAGACAACTGTCCAGAAGCTTGTATAGCTATTATAACTAACCCAGTAAATACCACGGTTGCTATTGCTGCAGAAGCATTAAAAGCAAAAGGCGTTTACAACAAGAACAAGCTGTTCGGTGTTACGACGCTTGACGTGATCCGTTCAGAGACGTTCGTTGCGCAACTTAAAGGCAAGAGTACAAGTGAAGTTGTTGTGCCTGTTATAGGTGGCCATTCTGGTACTACGATTCTTCCTTTATTATCGCAAGTAGAAGGTGTTTCTTTCAGTGATGAAGAAGTGGCAGCCTTGACCACTCGCATTCAAAACGCAGGTACTGAAGTTGTTGAAGCCAAAGCAGGAGGAGGTTCTGCGACGCTTTCAATGGGACAAGCGGCAGCACGATTCTGTTTCTCATTAGTGAAAGCGTTAAGCGGAGAAGACGTCACTGAATATGCGTATGTGCAAGTCGATGGTTCCGAAGATGCTGCGTTCTTTGCTCACCCTGTAAAACTTGGTACAAGTGGTGTAGAAGAAATTTTACCGTATGGTGAACTTAGTGCGTTTGAGCAAAAGGCTAAAGAAGACATGCTTGAAGGTTTGCGTGGCGATATCCAGCTTGGCGTTGACTTCGTAAACGGATAATTTCATATTTCCCTGTAAATTATTCGATTAACATTGAAAAGCCCCTCAGTTTTTTTGAGAGGCTTTTTTTGTATCTGTGGTATTTCGAATTGCTATCCTGTGTTTCTAATGCCAACCGCGATACCTGTGATGGCAACCATCATTGCTTTTTCTATTGTCGCCATTTCTTTTTCAGATATATCGCTATCCTCGGCCTTCCTAATTCTTTCGAGTAATTCAATCTGCAAATAATGCAAAGGTTGTAAATAGGTTGATCGAATATTCATTGACGTACGGCCATGTGGATCATCTTCCATCATATGTTCATGTCCGGTAATGGTCAGCAACGTCTCCATACTTTCATACAGCTCTTTGCGCAGTGCTTTACCAAAATACTTAAGGTCTTCTGGCACCAACCTTTCATCATAAGCCTTGCTTACCTTGGGTGCTGCTTTTTTAAATACCATTGCCAGCATAGATAACCTAGATGCAAAAAACGGCCACTGCTCAATCATTTGCTGCACTTTTTCTTCATTCTCTTGTGCAACCACCATTTTGATAGCTGGCATCACACCTAGCCAGCTCGGCAGAACTAATCGCGTCTGCGCCCATGCAAATATCCACGGGATCGCACGCAAACTCTCAATACCTCCTTGCGGTTTTCGCTTTGCTGGTCTGCTTCCCAAGGGCAATTTACCTAATTCCTGTTCAGGCGTCGCAACGCGAAAATAGGGCACGAAGTTTTCGTCATGGCGCACTGTATTTCGATAGTTATCACGCGCTTGGTTCGCCATTTTGCCAATTAGGTCGCGCCATTCTTGAGCGGGTTCAGGTGGCGGCGATGTTAGCGCTTCAACAACGGCAGACGCGTACAGCGACAGTGAACGTTTTGCTAACTGCGGCATGCCAAATTTATAGCGAATAGTTTCGCCTTGTTCAGTCACTCTAAAGCCACCGTCTAATGACCCGGGGGGCTGAGAATGTATAGCGGCTTTTGCGGGTAGTCCACCACGACCGATTGTGCCGCCTCGACCATGGAAAAGCGTTAGCTGTATATTCAAATCAGCGGCAATTTGGACTAATGCTTCCTGCGACGTGTACTGAGCCCAACCAGCCGCTAGAGAACCTGCATCTTTAGCAGAATCAGAATAGCCGATCATCACATACTGTCTGCCATTGATATAACCGCGATACCAATCGATACTAAGTAGTGCTTTCATGACGTCCGGACTGTTATTAAGGTCGTCAAGTGTCTCAAACAATGGCGCGACAGGCATTGGCCAGTCAACACCGCATTCTTTTAAGAGCAGCTGAACTGCCAAAACGTCTGAGGGCGAGCTTGCCATCGAAATAATGTAGATCCCGAACCCAGCTTTATTGTTGTTCGCTATTACTTTGCAAGTGTCTAGTACTTCCTGAACTTCTTCAGAAGGCTTCCACTTTTGCGGAATAAGTGGTCTTTTTGATACGAGCTCTCTTAACAAAAACGATTGTTTATCGTCTTCTGTCCATTGATTGTAGTCACCAATGCCAAGATAACGGGTCAGCTCGGAAAACACATCTGCATGACGCTGTGAGTCTTGCCTGATATCAAGTTTTAGTAGGTTACTACCGAATGCGTGAGCGCGTCTAATTGTGTCGAGTAATAGACCATCTGCTATAACCTTCATACCCGTTTCGCAAAGTGATTCATAGCATAGCGTTAGCGGCGCAAGCAATTCATCATTATTTTGTATCCATTTACTTGTATCTTTGCGACCTTCTCGTGTTAGCTCGAGCTTTTGGATAACGGGTTTTAGTAGGTCTCTGTATGGTTCTTTGGCATCGCCGACTTTCGATCTTAGCGCGTCGTTACATTTGTTTACCGAAAGCTCGGTGAATATCTGGTTGAAGTCTTGTAAAAACAGCTTGGCTGCGCGTCTTCTTGCTCTGTGCAGTACTTCTTGTGTGACTTTTGCCGTCACAAAGGGGTTGCCATCTCGGTCACCTCCCATCCAAGAGCTGAATTGGACGGGTTTTGCGTCAATTGGCAGATGATATTCATAATTCGTAAAAAGATAGCCATCCATCTCGCGCAAAAAATCTGGCACCGCTGCCCACAGCGAATTTTCTATGACCGAGTAGCCCCAACGGGCCTCATCAACGGGTGTTGGCCTGACTGATCGTATCTCTTCAGTGTGCCAAGCTTGCGCAATTAAATCGCCAATACGAGCTTTGACTTGTCGTTGTTCATTGGCGCTAATTTCACTGCTATGCAACTTGAGTAATTGACTGGCCAATTGACTATGCTTGTGGATATTGGTTCTACGCGTTACTTCTGTCGGATGCGCGGTAAGCACTAAATCAATATTAAGCCGCTTAATTGCTGCTTCTATACTTTCACCACTGCTTGGTTTTATCCGAGCTAAATATTTGCTGAGGCTATTGTCTTGTGTTGCAACAGTATTGAATTCTTGTTCAGCAATATTTGCTAGATTTAAAAATTGCGCAAACGCTCTACCGACGGTCAATAGCGATTCATTATCTAAGTTAGCAAAGGTTTCCGCTAGCGCTGCGGTGGATCCCATATCGCCGTTTGAAGACTCTCTCCCATCATTGCGAATTTTTTCTATTCGCTGTAACCAATCGCTGCCAAGTTCGGCCTCAATTGTTTCACCTAAAGTGCTACCGAGATATTTGATGGTGTCTTTAAGTTGGGTTATCAGGTCTTGTTCCACAATTTCGTTCCTTCTTCTTATCATTTTAATTGCTTGGCCTTTAAATTGCTTGGCAGCTAAGTATTGAAAATGCGACCATTTGCGCCTATTTAGTCAGCTAGAAGTTCTCTAGTCATAACTTCTTGATAGAGATGTTAGTAATTTTACTACATAATATTCGCAATATGATTGAAACGCATAACATGCTATCGTTTTAATTGAATTTTTTAACAAAAAAACAACATAGGTATTACGTGAGCGATAAATATACTGATATAGAAAACCAAGCAAGTTATGGAATAGGCTATCAAATGGGGCAGCAACTTGCATCAAATCCATTTGACGGCCTGGTTTTAGATACTGTTATTGATGGGTTCAAACAAGGATATACTGGCGCACCTTTGGACGTGAGTAATGCTTCATTGAAGGCGGCATTTGAAGAAATTCAGCGCCGTATGCAAAGTGCTAATTCAGAAAAGTACGAAAGTACAATAAATGAAGGTAAAGCGTTTCTAGAAAACAACGCGAAACGCGCTGAAGTTACCGTTACCTCATCGGGACTTCAATATGAAATCTTGGCTACAGGTGACGGCGATACTCCTGGATTGTCTTCTACCGTGCGTACTCATTATCACGGAACGCTTATCGATGGAACCGTTTTTGACAGCAGTTATGAACGAGGACAACCAGCCGAGTTTCCAGTTAATGGCGTCATCAAAGGATGGACTGAAGCACTTCAATTAATGAAAATTGGCGATAAATTACGACTTTATGTGCCCTATGATCTGGCCTACGGAGAGCAGGGCGCAGGTGCAGCGATTGGACCCTATGCGACATTAATATTTGATGTGGAATTACTCGCTATCGTCGCATAGATAATTAGGGGCTGTTTGTATTCATCTACGCAGAATTGTGGCAAAATCGCAAAATAATAAGAATCGGTAAAAACCTTTCGTCTTTAATGCTATCAATCTCTGTGTTTATAGACAGACTTAACTTGTATTTAGGCAGGTTCATAAGTCTCGCAGCTATTTTAATGGCAATCATCATGTTTGCAGTGGTTGTCCTTCGTTATGGATTCAACATTGGTTGGATCGCAATGCAAGAGTCAATCACCTACCTCCATGCAGCGGTGTTTTTAATGGGCGCTGCTTACACTTATCAATGTGACGGACATGTGAGAGTCGATGTTTTTTATCGACGTTTTTCGAGCAGACAAAAAACGCTCGTTAATTTTTTTGGTACGCTTTTATTTATGCTGCCAATTAGCCTATTCATCACATGGGCCTGTTTCGATTATGTCTTGGAATCGTGGCGATTGAAGGAGTCCAGCATGGAGCCAGGAGGACTGCCAATCGTTTATGTGCTAAAAAGTTTTTTATTGGTTTTTTCTTTGTCATTATTCTTACAGTCCCTGTCTGAGTTAATAAAACTCGGACTATCCATCCTATCTAGAGCAGAAAAAAGCGGAGATAAAACCGAGGCGAAAAGATAATGGAATGGTTAGCATTGGCGCTCTTCGTTGCGGTTTGTGGCGTGCTATTGTTTGGTTATCCAGTAGCTCTAACACTGGCTGGTGTTTCCCTGATTTTTGCTGCACTTGGTATCATCACTAACACGTTTGATGCCAGTTATATGTTAACAGTACCCAATCGTTTATTTGGAATCGTCAATAACACAACATTGATTGCAGTGCCGTTATTCGTTTTCATGGGGGTTGTGCTAGAGCGTGCGAAAATAGCTGAAGACCTGCTCATTTCAATGTCGTCGTTAATGGGCAGATTTAGAATCGGTTTGGGTTTTTCCGTCGTCATTGTAGGCATGTTGTTGGCAGCAAGTACGGGGATTGTTGGTGCTACTGTTGTAACGATGGGGCTGCTGTCACTTCCTACCATGCTTAAGCGCGGCTATTCGCCGCAATTAGCTACGGGCACGATATGCGCCACTGGAACATTGGGCCAAATTATCCCGCCATCAATTGCACTTGTTTTACTCGGTGATGTGTTAGGCAATGCCTATCAAAAAGCACAGCTTGATATGGGTATTTTCTCGCCGGACAGCGTGTCTGTTGGCGACTTGTTCGTGGGCGCGCTCATACCGGGATTGGTGCTAGTGCTCATGTACTTAGTTTACTTATGGTTTGTCAGTATTTTTCGCGCAGATCATGTGCCTGAAACAGGTCAACACAGTGAACATGGCTCGATAATCTCCCTTTTATCCGCGCTATTACCACCATTATTGCTCATTGTTGCTGTCTTAGGTTCAATTTTATTAGGGTTTGCGACACCAACTGAAGCTGCCGGTGTTGGTGCAGTAGGGGCCTTGGTTCTAGCAATGTTAAAAAAAGCGCTGAGCGTTGATAATGTAAAATACATTATGCTCGAAACGACAAAAGTAACGTCTATGGTATTTTTGATTCTGATCGGCGCAAGCATCTTTTCTCTGGTGTTTAGAGGTTTTGGCGGAGAAGAATTACTTAAAGGCTTTTTTAGCGATTTACCTGGTGGAATGTTTTCCGCTATTTTCATTGTAATGCTGATTATTTTTCTACTTGGGTTTATTCTCGATTTTATTGAAATCACCTTTGTTGTGGTGCCAATTGTTGCGCCCATTCTGATTATGATGGGGGCAGATCCATTGTGGCTGGGCATTATGATCGCGATTAACTTACAGACATCGTTTTTAACGCCCCCGTTTGGTTTTGCTTTATTCTACTTGCGCGGTGTAGCTAGTGATGTCATAAAAACCGAACAAATTTATAAAGGGGTTATACCTTTTATTGCGATTCAACTATTACTTTTGGTCATCATCGCCGCTTTTCCAGCGCTTGTGACATGGCTACCAGATTTACTTTAAGTTTATTGGAGAGACATATGAAAACTTCATTCTTCATTACTGTGTTGTTCACTTTATTCTTTGTTCAAGCATGCGGAGGTAAGGGAGAGCAGGTTCAAGGGCAGCCTGAAGTGCAGCAAACCTATAATTGGAAATTGGTAACGTCATGGCCAAAGAATTTTCCAGGGCTGGGTAGGGCACCAGAGACCTTTGCCACATATGTAAACGAAATGTCTGGTGGTAGATTGACGGTAACTGTATACGGCGCTGGTGAACTGGTTCCCGGTTTTGAAGTCTTCAATGCTGTCTCGTCAGGCAGCGCTGAAATGGGGCATGCGGGTGCATATTACTGGAAGGGTAAAATACCCGCGGCGCCAATTTTTTCTGCAATCCCGTTTGGTATGAATGTGAATGAAATGAACGCCTGGTTGCACTACGGTGGAGGTATAGAGTTGTGGCGGGAATTGTACGAGCCA
>DDLV01000130.1 GCA_002340325.1 Glaciecola sp. UBA2563
TAGTATTTACATGTGAGTGCTCGTTCTTTCCAACTAATGCGACAATTGAGCGATAAAGCGTTCGGGCGGAGGAATGTTTACATGTAAAAGCGTGCGAGCACAGGGATGTGCTCGCCCGAGCGAACATGGACGTTGCACAGTGTCTTTTACATGTGAATATGTCCGCAGCTCGAGGAGTTGCTCAATTGTCGCATTAGTTGAAAAGAGCGAGCATCCCGCTATCGCTTAAGCTTGACTTGCAGCCAGAGCTTGATCAATGTCAGCAATGATGTCGTCAATATGCTCGATACCGACTGAAATTCTCACCATTTCTTCACTCACTCCCGCAGACGCTAGCTCTTCAGGATTCAACTGTCGATGTGTGGTGCTAGCTGGGTGGCAAGCAAGTGATTTGGCATCTCCTATATTCACCAACCTCAATATCATTTGCAGTGCATCGATAAACTTAGCCCCTGCTTCAATGCCACCTGCAATGCCAAAACTGATAATACCAGCTGCTTTACCGCCGCATATTTTGTTGCAAGTCTCAAAGTGTTTGTCATCAGGTAGGGCAGCATAGTTTACCCAATTAACAGAAGGGTGCTGTTGCAGATGCGCAGCTACTTTTTCAGCGTTTTCGCAATGACGCTCCATGCGCAGCGCCAGCGTCTCTAACCCTTGTAAAATATTAAACGCGCTTTGTGCAGATAGTGCAGCACCTGTATTGCGCAGTGGTACCACGCGACAACGACCGATGTATGCAGCTGGTCCTAGCGCTTCTGTGTAGACTACGCCGTGATAACTTGGATCTGGTTCAGTAAGCATGCTGAATCTCGCAGGGTATGCTGCCCAATCAAATTTACCAGAATCAACGATAATACCACCAACCGTTGTGCCGTGACCGCCAATGTATTTTGTTAACGAATGGATAACGATGTCCGCACCAAAATCAAACGCACGACATAGGATAGGCGTGGCAACAGTGTTATCGACGATGAGGGGTACGCCAGCATCATGAGCGATATTAGCCCACTGTTCGATATCGACAATGTTTCCTGCTGGGTTACCAATGGATTCGCAATAAACAGCTTTTGTATTATCATCGATTGCAGCCGCCAGACCATCGTAATCATTTGCATCTACAAACCTCGTCTCGATGCCTTGTCTGGGAAATGTGTGAGCAAATAGGTTGTAAGTGCCACCGTAAAGCTGACCAACGCTTACGATGTTACTGCCAACATCTGCAATGGCTTCAATGGCATAACGGATGGCAGCCATTCCTGAGGCTACCGCAAGCGCGCCAACGCCGCCTTCCAACTCAGTGATGCGTTGCTCAAGTACAGCATTGGTGGGATTCATGATTCGGCTGTAGATATTGCCGGCGACTTTGAGGTTAAAAAGGTCAGCACCGTGTTGAGTATCGTCAAATGTAAAAGAAGTCGTTTGATAAATCGGGGTGGTTGCTGCTTTGGTTGTTGCTTCACTCTCGTATCCAGCATGTAAAGCGATGGTTTCTGGCTTCATTGAAACACTCCTGATGTTTTGCCATTTATTGTGTAGAATTATTATGGCTGAACATTGTCACAGGTAATATATTTTGTGTAAAGGTACCGGGTGTACTCATTTTTAAAAAAGGAAGCGATATGAAAACAAGAATAATTAAATCATCACTTGTATTATTTACGATGTTAATCCTTGGCGCCTGTGCGACCATAGAAGGTGTTGGCAAAGACATAGAGAAGGCAGGCGAAAAGATTCAGGAAGCAGCAGAACAAAAGGAATAAGCGCTAGTATCATTATAAAATGTCGAAAACGAAGACTGATTCCCCTTTGTTGCGACCACCTCGTTTGCGAGATCTTCGATACGAATTAAGCGCAATCAAAGATGCCGTCTCTCTCATACTAAACAAGCGAGTCGCAGCAACGATAAATCACTCTGTTCCAAAACGGCACATCTTAATGGTCCCTGGTTTAGGCGTCGGTCATTGGAGTTTCAAACCACTGCAACACTTTCTCGAGCAGAATGGTCACTTCTGTTATGACTGGGAGCTCGGAAGAAATAGAGCTGGTATTAATTTTCGTCCAAGGCTGGAAGATTTACCAGAGAGCTGGTCATTTTCTCATATTCCTAAATCGACTGGAAAGATCCGATCTAGAGAAATTGGAGTTCCATATCTATGTTGGAAAACCGTGCAGCGGGCGCGCTATCTTGCCGAACATACCAATGCACCAATTGTTTTGCTTGGTTGGAGTTTGGGCGGGCTAATTGCGCGCGAGGTAGCTAGAGAACTGCCCGATCACGTAGATAAAGTTATAACGTTTGGTTCTCCAGTAAAAGGCGGGCCCAAATATACTATAACGGCTTGGCGATTCTCCAAGTTGGGCGTAGACATCGAGTGGTTGGATGACGTTATCAAACACAGAAATGAAATACATATTCAACAGCCTATAACGTGTATCTATAGCAAACGTGACGGCATAGTGCATTGGAGTAGTGCAGTTGATGATATCAATCCCAACGTGCAACTGCATGAAGTGACCGCAAGCCATTTTGGTATGGGCATCAACAAAATCTGTTGGCAAATTATATTGAATAGCCTTGCATCGACGGAAAATTTTCTTTAATGATTGATTTTACTAAAAAATTCATTAGTGATAGAACCTATTCAAGTCAAAATGCGTCAAGCGCCGACACAGCGTCCTTGCAGCGTTCATATGAAAGCGATCGCGGACGAATTATTAACTCCGCTGCAGTGCGTCGGCTTCAACAAAAAACGCAAGTATTTCCTTTGGAGCGGAACGCCGCGGTAAGAAGCCGGCTCACACACTCTATGGAAGTAATGCAAGTGGGGCGTTATATCACACAACAGATTTTTAGGCAGTTAGGTGATAAAACAGATCTGTATGGGCTTACTGGCTTGGAAAGAGCATTTGAGACGGTTGTTGAGATGTCCTGTTTGTTGCATGACGTCGGCAACCCGCCGTATGGTCATTTTGGGGAGAACACGATGCAATCGTGGTTTGCCGAGAATCTTCAATTATTGTGTCGACAAGCCGAGTGTGAGTTAAGTGAAGACATCTACAGAGACTTGTGTAACTTTGAGGGAAATGCGCAGGGAATAAGGGTTATTACCAGCCTGCAACGCATGAACCTCACCTATACACAAATTGCGGCTGTTATTAAATACACGCGATGTGCAACACAAGAACGTCCAAACACGTCATATCTTCAAAAGAAACCAGGTTACTATTTTGCGGAAGCCGCTTTAATATCAGAGACTCAGCAAGCGCTAGGTATCTCTCCAGGTAATCGGCATCCCGTTGCATATGTTATGGAGGCAGCAGATGATATTGCCTATTGCATCGCTGATATTGAAGATGCTGTTGAAAAAAATATCATGGACATACGGGCACTGTCATCACGATTAATAAATACATATGAACTGGTTTGCACTAGGTTAGCGTCAGCAGGTAATAGCCAAAAAAACATCAGTGATAGAATGCAAAGAGCAGTTACATCAGCGCTTGAAAACGCGCAAAAGAATCCCGTCACTGCTAACAGCGCTTACTTTATTAAACTCAGAGTAGACCTACAAAGCTTAATGGTAAAACACGCCGCACAGCGTTTTGTAGAAAATATTGAATCATGCTACCACGGTGAATTGGATCAAGCGCTTCTCGAAGATGGGTCACCATCCCACATCATTTCCACAACACTTAAAGAAGTTGCCAGAGAATATGCATTTAGCCATCCGGAAGTTGAATCGAGTGAGTTGCAAGGGCATCAGATTATTTGTGGTTTGCTGGATAAATACAGCAGTGTATTGTCTGTAAACAAAAAGGCATTCGAGGCTATCTCACGCGACAGCAATGGCCCACCGCTGGCGCTAAGAATGTTCAAAAAGATTGCGAAGAAACACATTAATGCTTATCTTGCAGCAATGAAAACACGGCCGCAATTCGAGTACTATTACAGATGTAGAATGGTGCAAGACCACATTAGCGGTATGACGGATCATTTTGCTTACGATGAGTACAAAATGCTATTTGTCGCTGACTGATTTGCAGAACTAGAGGTATTGATCCTCAGTCCTAATGGCCGCTGTGTAGCTGCTTTACAGCGTCCACAATAGCGCCAACGCCTTGATTGACATCGCTTATATTCTCGTTAATGTTAGATACAAGAGTAACACCCTCATCAACTTGTACGATGCTTTTTTGCATTGTTTGTGTGACCAATTGTGATAACTCTATATTTCGTTTAACCACGTCAGAGATTTCGGTCGTCGAATCACTAGTGCGAGCGGCTAATCCTCTTACTTCATCAGCGACAACAGCAAATCCGCGCCCTTGATCACCTGCTCGAGCAGCCTCTATTGCTGCGTTTAATGCAAGTAAGTTGGTTTGCTCTGCGATCGAACTAATAGTATTAACGATGTTACTAATTTGGTCCGACTGTTTATTCAGCTCGTCCAGATGTGTCGATGCCTGAGAGATATTTGAGGAAAGAGACCCCATCAAATTAATTGTATTTGATACAACACCACTGCTCTTTTGCGCTGACTTATCAGCATCAAGTGAAGTGGCATAGGCAATCTCAGATGCCTTTCTTGTGGATTGCATTTTGTCGGTGATATCTGTTGCAAACTTGATTACTTTGGTAACGACACCATTCTTATCAACAATCGGGTTGTAAATCGCTTCCATTTCGCGCGCATCTCCGTTTTTACTCATCCGTTTGAATTGTCCTGTGATAAATTCGCCGCGACCCAATCGATACCATAGATTCGCATATTCAGTGGATTGAGCATGTTCCGCATCGCAAAGGATCCGATGATGCTGACCGACGATTTCATTTAATCCATAGCCATATGTTTTAAGGAAGTTGTCATTAGCTGTAATGATTTCGCCTGTTGGCAAGAATTGAATTACCGCCATTGAACGATTGAGTGCGTCAATAATGTTTGCTTGTTCCTCTGCTTTTAAGACCTCCTCGGTGATATCTGACGCGCACTTTATGATTTTCTCAATTTGATTGTTTTCACCGTATACTGGCGCGTAACTCGCTTCAATCCAGATAGATTCGCCGTTTTTTTTCTTGCGTTCAAAGCGCCCAGTTTTTTGTTGCCCTTTGCCTAGCGTTTGCCAAAAAGAGGTATACTCTTGTGAGTTAGCGTAGTTTGAATCACAAAACATGCGATGGTGTTTACCAACGATTTCATTGAGGCTGTAACCCACTGCTGACAAGTATATTTCGTTTGCGTCGAGAATGGTGCCGTCCGGTTTAAAAGAGATGACGGCCATAGCATTGTTAATAGCCGCCAATTGTGACCGCAACTGCTTTAGTTCTTGTTCGATTTCGAGATTTACGTGTTGTTCTTTATCAGACTTAAACCAGCCGTCAAACATAGGTTGCCCTTTTCGCGTAGACATGAATATATATGCAAGGGTATCGACATTTTTTTTAATTATATGAGCAAAAGAATAGAGAAAATCAACACAAATATTGTGTCTTTTTCCTTTGTTGATTTTGCACAAAATACGATTTAAAAAGGGCTTTTAGAGTGGTATTCTCGTTTCAAATAAAAGGAGTCGAAAATGACACCCGTAATCGCTTTCGATATATACGGTACGCTGATAGACACGCATGGCGTTGTTGCACTTTTAGAAAAATTCATCGGTAGTGACGCCACTAAATTTTCGGAAAAATGGCGTGAAAAGCAACTAGAATACTCTTTCAGGCGAGGTTTGATGAGTAATTATAAAGCTTTTTCGACATGTACAGAAGCATCGCTTGAATATACATGCAAAGCTATGCAGGTGTCTTTAACAGATGATCAAAAGCAAATGCTGCTTGATAAATATAGGAATTTGCCATGTTTTGACGATGTCATCGATGTGCTCAAGTCATTGACGCGAAAATATAGGCTTGTTGCCTTTTCTAATGGAGACTCTCGTGCGTTAGACAGACTCCTAAATAATGTGGGGATCGACAGGTATTTTGAATTAATCATTAGTGCTGAGGAAGCAAAAACGTTTAAACCGGATCCAGTTTTGTATCATCATCTGTTAAGACGAGTAGAATCACGTCCTGGCAATGCCTACCTAGTGTCGAGTAACCCATTTGACATAATTGGTGCACGTTCTGTTTCCATAAATGCAGTTTGGGTAAAACGACACGACAGCATGATCTTTGATCCATGGGAGTACGAACCAACATCCATTATTAGGACATTGCGGGAGCTGCCTGCGCGTTTACCTTGAACATTGTACGGCTTAATAAAAAAACCTAATCAACAATTCAAGCAGAAGAGGTTGAGGTTAATCAATATGATGAGGAAGCTTATTAAATTTTTCCGAAAAAGCGAAGATCTCATCTGGCCAAAGAGGTTTGCTGAACAGGAATCCTTGTATCTCATCAATGCCTAGCGCATCAAGAAAATCGAATTGTCTCTTTGACTCAACGCCTTCTGCTATTGTTTTTAAATTTAAGCCGGAACTCATGTAAATCATAGAGTTTATAAGCGCTCTATTTTTTCTGTCATCGGCGATATTATCGATAAACGCTTTGTCTATTTTTAGTTTGTCTAGTTCGAAGTTAAGTAAGTATTCAAAGGATGAATATCCTGTGCCAAAGTCATCAAGGGCTATCTGAAAACCACTCTTTCTTAGGCGCTGCATAACATCGATTGCATGCTGTGGATCCTCTACGGTGGCGCTTTCTGTCACTTCTAGTTCAATCATGGATTCTGGTACACCTACTTCTTTAATGATTGAACTGATTCGCTCGGGTAAATCATCGCGTTTGAATTGCACTGCAGAAAGGTTTACCCCAACGCGTAGCTCAAGCCCTTGTTTGCACCATGCTAATTGCTGCATTGCCGCCTTGCGTAATACGCTATCACCTACTTCTACAATCAATCCTGATTCTTCTAACACCGGGATAAAATCGCCTGGTGATACCATGCCGATATTGCTTGATTGAAGTCTTAGCAGCGCTTCAACACCGACGACCTTTCGTGTTTCAACATCGATTTGAGGTTGATATTGTATCTTGAACTCGTCTTTCTCAAATGCTCTATACAACTCAGACTCCAAGCTCAAGCGTTTCTTCATCGCTTGATTTGTATTTTCATCGTATTTGTTTATAGATAACTCGGCATTACTTTTAGTTTCGTAATTAGCACTCTTTGCCATGCGTATCATGCTGCTGGGCGAATTATTGTCATCATTTCTTGATTCAACAACACCCGCAGATAATTTGATGTATATCTCGCGGCCTGCAATTACCCAACTGCGATTGAGTTGTGAAAGCTGTTGGTGCAATTTCGTTATGATATTTTTCATCATAATGCTTGATCGAACGGTGAACGTTACAGCGAAAAAAGTGCTATCCAGGCGAGAGCATACTGCGTTGTTTGGCATTAGCCGCTTAAGCTCAGAGGCAATTCGCCTTATCAGTGTTTCGACGACAGCGTTGCCATAGGCACTGGTTATTGACGCCAGATTTGTCAGTTCTAATACAAACACAATTGCTTTGACGTTTTTTTGTTCAGTTTCGGTTAGGCAAATTTCAACAGACCTCATAAACAAGTTTTGATTAGGCAGTCCCGTTAAACTGTCGAAGTAACTCAGATAATGTGTCTGTCGTTTAAGGTTTTTGCTCTCGGTAATATCCTGTGCAGCACCGGAAATAAAGTTTCGCTCCGGATCGCTTTGTCCAACCAAACGGAGTGTCCTTTTTACTTGTTCAACTTCGCAAACAACTTCTACGTCAAACGGCTTATTGTTATCAACGGCACTTTTGATATCGTCCACAAATTGCTGTCTGTTTTTTGGATGCATCAAACTTAAAAAGTCAGAGTCAAATTCAGGCGATTCAGAAAACCATTTTGGTTTTTTTCCATTGGCAAATGAGATGTTTATTTCCTTCGTTTTAAAACTGAACTCCCAATACACAAGCCCGAACAGCACACTTGCATTCTCTTTTTGTTGTTCAACGCGGCTAAACATGGCGTCGCGCTTGATATCTCTGAGAATAAATTTCAGCCTAAGCAATAACAAAGGTAAGTTGATTGGTTTCGGCATGTAATCGGACGCGCCGCTGTTAAATGCCTTATTGATTGATTCTACATCATCAGATGCCGTTAACATCAATACAGGTGTGCGCCTTTCATTTTCGATTTTTCTTATGTCAATAAGTGCCGCGAAGCCGTCTTTCTCTGGCATCTGGACATCCATTATGACAATGTCTGGTTTGCTTGTTTCGAATGCCTCTAACGCTTTAACTCCGTTTTCAGCTTCGCATACATCAAATCCCTCATTTGCCAAACCATCGCTAAGTATTAACCTGTCAGACACGCTGTCATCGACAATTAGTATTAATGGTTTTTTGATTGGCATAGGAATGAATGGGCCATAACGAATGGTTTTCTCTGAATTGCTATATATCGGCTATATTGCGCTCCTCTTTACCGAGATTGGACCTTCGATGATGCAAAATATGAAGGATAAACAGCCCCTAAGTTCTAAATTATATTATTGCATTGGTAAGGGTTAATATTTATGCTGACGGTCATATAGAAGTGATTGCGACTCAATCAGAATAAGGAAGCTAGAAAATGATAAGAAGAGCAGCGTTTGTGGTAATGTTATTAACAGCTAACGGGGCATACGCTAGTGGACAATTAGATCGAATGGAAGAGCTCAGTGAACAACTTAGCAAATATATGTACGAGGCGATGGTGGAGTCAGCCGCTACTGAAGGCGCTGATGTCAGTAATTTAAAGACGATGATCCCTGATACAAGTTGGGATGGTCCAATGAGAAACGCCGCTGAGTGCGTTTTGGATAAATATGAGGACAAAATTGGTCAAAAAGGCATTGATAAAATGCTTGAGGAAATAGAAGACCTAGTTAAGCAGCTGAAAGAAGGCGGTGGGATGCAGGCATTTGAAGCAGCGTCATCAGATATGCAACCAGAGGGTATATCTGAAGAAGAGTCTATTGCAATCAATGAAGAATGCGGTATGGCAGATGAAATGCAAAGGCAAATGATGGAAGATGGTTTTGTAACCGAATTAATGAAGCTAATGGCTGCCGGACAGTAATTTGTTGAGCTCTCGGCAGTTTGTTGAGCTCTCGGCAGTTTTTCAGGTTTCCGCAATACAACATCAAAAAAATCAATCCGCGATAACCTCACCAATAGCTTAGGTGAGGTTATCGTAATAAAATTGATTAGCTTATCCAGCGTCAGACTATTTTACTTTTTCTTATGTTGCGTTTTGCTACTTCGCGTTTCTGAGCGCAGCGATACGCTCATCCAAAGGTGGGTGACTTGAAAATAATTTGCTAACCTTGCCCGCATTAATGGCAAAAGCAGCCATTTCCTCTGGCATGTCAGGTTGACTATCGCCTTTTAATCTCTCAAGCGCCGCAATCATATTTTGTTTTCCCGCGATGTTTGCTCCCCCCTCATCAGCGCGAAATTCTCGATAACGTGAAAACCACATTACAATGGCGCTGGCGAGTATGCCAAGGACGAGTTGAGCGACAATAGACACTATATAGTAAGCAGGTCCATGCCCACGTTCAACTTTGAACACAATTCGGTCCACCGCATGACCGATGACACGCGAAAAGAAAACAACAAAGGTATTTACGACACCTTGCACTAGCGTGAGTGTGACCATATCGCCATTAGCGACATGACTGATTTCGTGCGCCATTACCGCTTCAACTTCTTGTTGCGTCATATGCTGTAACAGCCCGGTGCTAACGGCTACTAAAGAAGAATTCTTACTGAATCCTGTTGCAAAGGCATTCGGTGAAGGGCTGTCAAATATACCGACTTCGGGCATCCCAATATTCGCCATGGCACTTTGTTTTTTTACCAGATCTATTAACCATTTTTCAGTCGGCGTGTTAGGCGTAGTGATTACATTAACACCCATACTCCTTTTAGCGAGCCACTTCGACATCAAAAGGCTAATAAAGGACCCGCTGAACCCTATGATAGAAGAATAAATAAGTAAGGCGGTAAGGTTTAAATCTACGCCATTTTGGGCGAGAACGCCTTCTAACCCAAGTAGACTAAACGTGATACTCAGTATCGCCATAATTGCGATATTTGTCGCAATGAACAATCCGATTCTTAGCATTTTTAAATTCGCTTCCCGTACATTAGAGTCATCGACATTGATTAACTCAAGCTTATTTTAAACTACATTAACGGATATATAAGAATTTTTTAAGTCACTTGCTAACGCTAGACTGCATTTAACTGGATTTTAAGAAGAAGATAATACAGACTATAAAAAAATGCTGTGAGTGCACCATTCACATTGTCGCGGAACTCTCCGCGACATTGCTTTGAAATATCGACTTGATTTACTTTAACGAAGAATTTTCGCTTCTATCTTCCACTTTGTCCATCAATGTAGAATCGACAAAATCAAACTCAACTTCACGATAAATGATTATTTTACCTTCGACAGTTGAATTTGCATCGATTACCAATTTGGGTGGCTTCCCATTCCAACTATTCTTCCAGCCCTTGTTGCTATTGGGGCCGCCAATGACAACATCGCCTTTTACTAACGTACTGTCCTTAAGGAATATACTGCCATTGACTGTTTTAACCCTATTTCCAACGGTGGTTCCTGATAATGCAACTGAGCCATTTACGGTAGCGACATCTTGACCAATGTCACTACCGGCATTGATTTCGATTTTACCGTTAACGGCTTCCACACTGGTTCTGACAATTGCATTATTACCGATATCAATTTTGCCATTTACCGTTGAGATTTCATCAGCGTTAACGCCATCACCTATATCGAGTTTTCCATTTACACTGGAAATTTCGCCTGCCGTGACATTGTTTCCTACTGATACTTTTCCATTGACGCTGCTGATCTCATCTGTCATCACGCCTGAGTCAACATTAACTTTTTTGTTAAGAGTGGTATAGTCCTCTGCAATTGCCTGCGTCTGTATGGTTAACAACCCTAAGCAAAGACTGGCTAATAAGGCCTTAGAAATACTGGGATTGCGTTTGTTGTTCGAGTTAGTCATTAAAATTTCCTTGCGCTGCACTTGTGTCGATTTGTATGTTAGTCGAACGCAAAAGTGAAAAGGTTTAAATGGCAAAAAAAGACAAGTGTTTTTGGTTGGTAAGAAGTTGCACAAAGCAGCTTCCCGATGCAGAGGGATGATTTTATCTTATAAAAGGGCAGAGTCTAGTTGACGCTTCTAAGCTTTGGTATCAATAGATGGGTTATCAGGATCGTTGCGTCTGTCTTTGCCGGAACGAGTATCTAAAAGAGGCTTTGAATTCCGTTTTCTGCGGTCTCCTCCTTTGCGCTTCTCGTCGATAACAATCTCTTCTTCTATTTCCTGCTTAGTTACATCAGTATTTGTTTCAGACTTGTCTAGAGTCACGGAATCGCGTTTTTTTGGTTTTGCGACAGGGTTGACACGTATGATGTGAGATGGAATTCGCATGCTAATTTCCTCTTTCCAGAGCTTATCGATGTTAGCGTTGCAATAATGCCACTAAGTATAGCTTGTTGCCTGCATTAATCGACGTTTGTATTCTACATAGAGTTTGTTTTTTCTAGCGCTTGGATACTCGCCGTTGTGAGCTCTATTTCTATCTTCAGTTGGCTAAGCATAAGATCTAACTTTGTTGATGAAATAGCTTTCTCTACGTCATTAGAGAGACCATTTTCAGCGTCGTCAATATCAGGAAGCGCTTTTTTTAAGTAACACTCTAGGTCTTTTGCGATTGCGGATACGTTGTTCGCGCCGACATTTGCCGAACTACCTTTTAATGTATGCGCGAGTCGAACGAGTTCTTCTATGTTCAGCGCTTGTTTTTCTCTATTAAACTGATCAAAAAATGCGTTTTGTTGTTGATCGTACATTGCTAGCACTTTCTTTAAAAGCGTCGCATTTCCATTCATTCTTTTCAAAGAAGATTTAATATCAAGCCCACCATATGAATCAATACTATTTTGCTGACTGTCACCTTCGGCGATTGGCAATGAGCTTTTAGTGCTTTCTACAGGACCAATATTAGTCGACGCGTCATCGCCATTACTATCTCCTTGCTGTTCTACTTCTTCAAATGCTAAATATTCAGCAATCGTACCAAAAAGTATCTTAGGGTCGATAGGTTTGGTCACATGGTCATTCATGCCCGCAGATAAACTCTTTTCTCGATCTCCCGGCAGACCATGGGCAGTCATGGCGATAATAGGTAGGTCTTTATATTTATCGCCCATTTGCCTAATCGTCTTTGTCGCAGTAAGCCCATCCATTACGGGCATCTGAATGTCCATAAGCACAAGCACAAATTTGTCTGTTTTAACAAGATCTACCCCTTGCTGACCATTCTCAGCGACTGTCACTTTAAGATTGACAAGTTTGAGAATTTCTTTTGCAACTTCTTGGTTTGTAGCATTATCTTCTACTAATAATATGTGTTGTTCTTTGAACCTAATCGATTTAAATGCACTCTTTGATGACATTGAAATTGTATTGAGTCCAAATATTGGTGCAATGATGTTATACAGTTCAGATTGCTTATAAGGTAATGACATATGGATGAAGTCATTCTCTTTTGTTTCAACGTCATCCTTATTGGTGAGAACAATGACTTTGAAATCACAGAAATCCTTAATGAATCCTCTTAAATGCGAATATTCTTCGAAAATAATTTCCTCTATCAGCATTAAATCAACGTCATCATTTTCAAGTCGACTTAAGAGCGATTCTCCTTCGCTAAAGACTTCTGCATTTCCCATTCGCCAATTAGTAATCAGTGAACATAACATTTTTTGTTTGAGTGGATGTTTAGCTGCAACGATCACATTATTTGTTAACGAGGGTTGCTCTTCTGCTTTTTCGGGATCAGACGTTAACGCTATTAACTCTAACGGAACGTCCAAACTGAAAGTGGAGCCTTTATTGGGCATTGATTGAACATCGATTTTTCCGTCCATTAACTTGACGAGGCTGCTGCAGATACTCAGCCCTAAACCCGTTCCGCCGAACTTTCGTGTTGTACTTTCATCGGCTTGAGAGAAGGCCATAAAAATGTGCTTTATTTGGTTTTCGGGTATACCAACACCGGTGTCGGTCACAACTAAGCGAAAAACACCGTTATCGTATTGTGCCTTCACCACTACTTCGCCATGTTCGGTAAATTTTATGGCATTGGATATGAGGTTTGAGATGATTTGTTTAATTCTTGTCGGATCACCCTTCAACGCTATGGGCAACTCAGGAGGAAAAACAGTAATCAGTTCGATTCCCTTCTTTTGTGCCATCGAGAAAAACGGTTGTGTGGTTCCTTCTAGCAATTCTATCGGCGTAAATTCAATACTCTCAATGCTAAGTTTGTCGGCTTCCAGTTTTGTATAATCGAGTATATCGTTAATCACTTCAAGCAAGAGTTCACCAGAGTGAGCCGCAGTTTCAACTAACTTTTCGGCTTTGATCGACAAATCGCTTTCTTTTAATAGGTTGAGCATACCTAGCACACCGTTCATGGGTGTGCGTAATTCATGAGACATGTTCGCCAGAAAGTCGCTTTTCACCTGTGAAAGTCGAATTGCCTTATCTCTTGCTTTGGCCAAGTCAGCTGTGCGTATGGCAACCTTATGCTCTAGCGTTTCCGTTAATTCCTTAAGATTATTGTTTAGCAGATACAGCTCTCTACTTTTATCCTCCAAAAGTTGCTCAGCCTCTTTTCGAGAGGCTTTTTCCCGTCTGTAACGGGCTTTGTATCGTTCGATTTCATCACTCATTCTGAGTTTAACGTCTCGTTATTGTGAAAATGACTTTTTGATGGCTTTCACTTGAGACATCTTCCTTCTCAATTTGAATGTCTTCTTGGTAATATTTTGCAGTTCCCTCAATTAATCCTTCCGCTAGATCTGCGAATTGACGGGTAGATTCATAGATTAAATTCATAGAGTTTTCGTTGAGAATTTCGAAACTGAATTTAGGAAGCTCAGCATCTGGATAGAGTTTATACACTTCAACATGAATGTGATTATCAATTTTCTTTAAGAAGCTAAATGTGTCAGCACACTCCTCAAAAAAAGACGAAAACTTGGTTGAAAAGACACTCGCAAGATGCAATCCGAACGTTTTGACGAGCGTTGGAACGGGAATATCAGTCTTGTCGCTCAATGCAACAACGAGCGTAACTAATTCGTTGTGGTCGTATGTGCCGACCGCGGTATATGCGCCGCCAGAGGATAGTTTATCTGCATTCTCATCCAAGAGGTCGTCTAGCATTTCATCGCCAAATGTCTCCTCGACCATTTCATTGAACTCACTAAACACAATGCCTTTCATAAGTCACCTTCAATTTACAAGATGTAATTCTATATTTAACGTGCTAGGGAATAAAATCCACTAACTTTTCTTTAAGTTGCTGTAAGCACACGGGTTTAACAACGTATCCTGTTACACCTGCTTTAATTGCTTTTATTACATGTGCTTTATTGTGATTTGAAGAAACCAAGAAAAAAGGCATATCTTTAAGCAGTTCATCGTTACGCACAATCTCGAGTAGGTCTAGCCCAGTCATGTTTGGCATATTCCAGTCGCATATTATCAGCCGAATAGGGTTGCGTTTTACTTGCTGTGTTTTAAATACACCGAGTGCCCGCATTCCATCATTTGCGGTTAGAACATTTGAGAACCCTACTTCAATCAACAAGTTAACATTGAGTTCTCGGCTTACAAAGTCGTCCTCAACAACAAGAATTGGATCTTGTGCCGATAGTTTGTCATTTGCTTTTGAACTTGGAGTTGTGGTCATAAGTTTAATTAACTCAACTATGATTAAGTACTTTCTGCCAACGAAACTTCTTTTCCTAGCTTATCATTTCGGCTGAATGCCATAGTTCTTTATTTTAAAGTGTGTTTCCCTCTTATAGATGAAGTACTTTATGCTGTTAGGCGGAGCGTAACAAAGAGAGTTTCATGGATTGAATTTTTGTAGATCTGTATCAATGTCTTCACGGTTTCTACGCCACAAGTCGTATCAACGTATAATCAAAGTTGCGCTAATGTTACTAAGTTGAAAAAAATCTTTAAAAAGGGTGCAAAAATGAGTTATCAAGAGGAGTATGGTAAAGCGACCAATCAACCTCAAGAGTTCTGGGCAGAGCAAGCAGAGAATATTGCTTGGTACAAAGCGCCGCAGACAATACTGTCGGAAGACGAAAATGGGATCGGTAGATGGTTTGCAGACGGTGAACTGAACACGTGTTATCTCGCGTTAGATTACCACGTTGAAAATGGTCGCGGTGACCAAGTTGCGATTATTTATGATTCCCCAGTCACGGATACTAAACAGAAAATTACCTATACAGAATTAACAGAACAGGTAGCAAAATTTGCTGGCGTTCTCGCTGCACAGGGCGTTACAAAGGGCGATCGAGTAGTCATCTATATGCCTATGATCCCTGAAGCCCTCGTGGCAATGTTAGCCGTTGCACGCCTTGGTGCGATTCACTCGGTTGTTTTTGGTGGTTTCTCAGCACACGAACTAGCCGTAAGAATAGATGATGCCGAACCTACTGTTCTAGTAACTGCGTCATGTGGTATCGAAATCAGTCGCGTTATCGAATATAAACCGATGGTAGACGAAGCTGTGGTCATTGCAGAGCATAAAGTAAACAATGTCATACTACTCCAGCGTGAACAGTGTGTAGCTGAAATGCAAGCGGGGAGAGATATCGACTGGGCTGAGGCAATGAGCAGTGCAGAACCCGCAGAATGCGTACCGGTAAAAGCAACAGATCCGCTTTACGTGTTATATACATCAGGTACTACAGGCAAGCCAAAAGGGGTTGTAAGAGATAATGGGGGACATGCGGTTGCGCTGAAATACTCCATGAAAGCGATTTACAATATCAAGCCCGGCGATGTTTTTTGGGCAGCTTCGGACGTTGGTTGGGTCGTTGGACATTCTTATATCGTGTACGGTCCATTATTGAATGGTTGCACAACGGTTGTATATGAAGGAAAGCCGGTAAGAACACCTGATGCTGGTGGTTTCTGGCGAGTCTGTGAAGAGTATGGTGTGAAAGCGCTGTTTGCTGCTCCTACAGCATTCAGGGCGATTCGCAAAGAAGATCCGGAAGGCGCATTAATCGGTGACTATAACCTAGATGGATTAGACACCATATTTATGGCCGGTGAGCGATTAGACCCTCCAACTTATGAATGGACAATGGAAAAAACGGGCAAACCTGTCATTGATCATTGGTGGCAAACTGAGACGGGTTGGGCAATATGCGCGAATCCTACAGGGCTTGAATCTCTGCCAGTAAAAGCAGGTTCATCAACTGTTCCAGTGCCTGGGTTTAATGTTCAAATTCTTGACGAAGCGGGTAATGAGTTAGGTCCAAACCAGCAAGGATCTATTGCATTGAAATTACCACTACCGCCATCGTGTTTACCAACGGTCTGGGGAGATTTTAATCGTTTTGCAGAAAGCTATCTAACCGAATATCCTGGATTCTATTGCAGTGGTGATGGTGGCTATTTCGATGAAGATGGTTATCTTTTTATCATGGGACGTACCGACGATGTTATCAACGTAGCAGGTCATCGACTATCAACAGGTGAAATGGAAGAGGTGCTTGCAGCACATGATGCAGTTGCCGAATGCAGTGTTATAGGCATTGAAGACAAGCTCAAAGGACAGGTACCTGTAGGGCTTACGTTGTTAAAAGATGGCGTTGATATCAGTGAAGAAGACTTACAGTCTGAACTTGTTGCTATGGTTCGCAAGCAAATAGGTCCGCTCGCTTGCCTTAAGCGCACGATTGTCGTACCAAGATTGCCAAAAACTCGCTCTGGTAAGATATTGAGAAAACTGCTTAGACAAATTGCTGCAGGTCAGGAAGTTTCAGTACCATCAACAATTGACGATCCTGCCAGTGTTGCAGAAATACAATCCGTCATGACAGAAAAGGGGCTAGTCGAAAAAGGCTAACCACCCCAATTGCAAATCTTTTATTAAATGCCATTTCAGGGGATGAAATGGCATTTTTTTTGGCTTTGTTTCTCTAAAACAGCTGATTTGTGTTGATGAGTGTTAGTTTAATTTGATTGATGCGTTTGTAATGGATTGTAGGCAATAATAAAGTGGCAAAAAACAAGGATGTTTTTTGCCACTTTATTATTGCCTACAATCTGTTGCATAGAGCGAAATCAAATTAATCTAACACTGCAATCCAACCACGAGCTTAATCGGTTATCAATAGCGATAAATGAATGTTTTCAAGGCAAAAACAGGTCTTTTTTCGTATATAGCAAAAATTGTATGTTTTTAGCATGAGTGAAAAAGGCGCTATAAGATCGAAAAAAAAGTGGGTTTGGGCGAGAGATATTATTCTCGCTTTGGTTGTGTTTACAGCAATAACCGTGTGGACAACACGAAACATGTTGGATACAGATGGCTCTGTTCAAGTTGCTCAAGCAAACGTTGTATCACTTGAAGGCAACGTTGAATCTTTACTGAGTAATACCAAACCAAATCTCGTGTATTTCTTTGCGCCTTGGTGTCAGATTTGTGATTTGAGTATACAAAACCTCAACTACCTAGATCACGATAAGGTCAACGTCGTGGCGATTGCATTGGATTATCAAACACGTGAGGAAGTTGTTGATTTTGTCGCTCGTAATGAATTGGACAATCCAATTCTATTGGGGACCAACGAACTCAAGCAAACTTTTAACGTGCAAGGTTATCCCAGCTATTATTTGATTGACCAAGAATATACGGTCATAGGCAAGTCCTTTGGATATTCAACCGCGCTTGGGCTGAAGCTACGCGAGACGTTTGGATTTTTGTGAAACCACTTTCTATTTTAATCAGCGAACCGCTACCGATTCTTTTCATCCTGATTAGTCTGTCTAACGCGTTCTGATGCGCGCTGATAGCATTCGTCAATCTCTTGTAAGTTTATATTTTGATTACAAATCAGTAAGATTTGAAGTAATAGCTGACCGTCAACTGTGCCTTGGCTGAATTTAGATCTAAGGTTGTTGGTTTTCTGCCTAACTTGAAACTTTTCCCAAAGTTGCTCAGACAGTTGCGCATGGTCAAGACCCGCCCGCTTGATAAATGCAGGTAACCACGTTTTCAACGTCTCTTTCCATTCCTGTTTGCTCACAATCAACAAGTTTTGCATTTCTTGTGTGATGGTGGGATCTTTCTTCGGCATATCATTTACCGTTATTTTACGCGCTGAGCCAGTATACTCACATATCAATCATTATCAATATAAATTTAAAATATTTAATTTATATTGATAATGTTAAACTTATAAAGTAATCTATTGCGCAATTAATTTACAACAATACTTCAATTATTAATGCACACAACCGTGACAGATATCGCCAATACGCTCAAAGAGAATAATTTCTTCAGAGACCATTCGGTTAGTTCTACCGTATTACGTGAGAGTCTTGTTTTGACCTTTCATGATTATGGTGATTTACCTGTAATTATCGTGGTAAGTGATAAGCAGATATTGGTTGAAGTTGCATTGGTAGAAAGGCATGAGTTCGATGAGCCTGAAAAAATAGACTATCAGTTACTGACTACGCATAAATATCTGCCCTTAAGTACGGTTGCTATAGAGAAAATTAATGGGATAGATTGGTATGTCATGTTTGGTGCGCTTTCGATCAATTCAAAAGCATCTGTTCTTGTTGAGGAATTGAATGAACTTGTTTCCAACACATTTTCAGTAATTGATGCATTAGAACCGTTATATAAATTCAATCAATTGAAATCGCCTGGAGAAGAAAAGTAAAAAAATGAGCATATTTAGTCAGATTTTTAAAGCATTACAGACGGGCACCGCAGAAATGGGGGAAGCCGTTGTCGATGCAAATGCCATTGCACTTTTTGAGAAAGAACTCGAGGAAGCGAACACGGAATTTAACAAAATGCGGGATACAGAGATTCAAGTGTCTGCGCGAAAGAAACAAGCAGAAGTAAAATCCCAGAATATACAAGCGCAAATCACCGCATTGGAAGACTCTGCTTTCTCTGCGCTGAATGAAAAAGACGAAGCCAGAGCATTGGAGTTAGCTGATGATATCGTCCAAATGCAATACAAACTGTCTAATGCGCTCAAGCTGCAAGAAAGATGGTCTGCTAATCATCAAAAAATCGTGAAACAAGTCAAGTATCTACAAGAGCAAGTCAACGACATGACACATCAGCTCAATCAGGTCAAAGCGACGGATATGGTTCATCAGGCGCAAGAAAAACTGCATCAAAATAGTTTGTTATCTAAATCACCTGTATCTTCAGCTAGGCAAAGCTTAGAGAGAATAAAGGCAAAACAGCAAGAAACACAAGCATATAACGAAGTGGTTGCCGAGCTTTCGGAACTCGATAGCCTGGACACGAAGGCGCAGCATAATCAACATACTCAAAATGAGAATACACAAAACACTAAATCAGATGCAATTGAGATCATTGCTAGATTAAAAAGAAGTAGCGCATCGGGCGATAATGTATAGGGAACAAGAGAAGAGGGAGCAACGTGCTTGAGTTTATTTTTTCCAGTGCAAACAGTCCTTACAGCGTTGCGTTAGGCGTTGTGTTTGTACTTGGTTTGCTAGAAGGACTTGGCTTACTGATAGGCATTAGTTTATCCACCATTTTCGATAATTTATCTCCAATCGAGCTGGAGCTCGATACAAATACAGAAATTTCATCCGGTGGGCTGACATCAATCATTGGGTGGCTGTGCTTAAATCGTTTGCCGCTAATGATTTGGCTGGTACTTTTTCTAACCCTTTTCGCCATTGTTGGATACACATTTAATTTTACCACTGCAACAACCGTTGGTTATTTCCTACCTGCATGGTTAGTTTTCCCCATTGCTATCTTTGGTGGAATGATACTTACCGCGAAATTAGGTCTTCAACTATCGAGGATCATGCCGAAAAATGAAACGAGCGCGGTTAAAGAAGAGAGTTTAGGCGGAAGACTAGCCGAGATAACAATTGGGACTGCAAAAGTAGGTTCCCCCGCCGAGGCTAGTGTCGTTGATGATTTTCAGCAAAAACACTATGTCATGGTGGAACCTATCAGCAATGAAGAAGAGTTCCATCAGGGCAAAAAAGTAGTATTAATTGAAAAAGGAGTAAAAAGCTGGACAGCGACCAGCTTGGATTAATTTAAGCATCTGAAAATAAAGGAAATAATATTATGTTAGAAACTGACATTGGCGCAGGCAACACCACATTTATTCTTATCATAATAGGGGCGGTAGTCCTTGGTTTGATAACCATAGGTCTTATCTTTGCCAAGTTGTACAAACGAGCAACAAAAGAAACGGCATTTGTTCGAACAGGGTTGGGCGGTGAAAAGGTCATCAAAGATGGTGGTGCAATTGTGCTTCCAATCGTTCATGAGACAATCCCCGTCAATATGAATACGCTCAGAATAGAAGTAGAAAAGACGCAAAAAGACGCATTGATCACTAAGGATCGCATGCGAGTAGACGTAAAGGCTGACTTTTATTTACGTGTCGCCCCAAATGCAAATGGCATTTCTATGGCAGCGCAAACTTTGGGCACAAGAACAACGCGGGCAGATGAAGTTAAAAAGTTGATGGAATCCAAATTTGTAGACGTACTGCGTGCGGTGGCGGCTGAAATGTCGATGACCGAAATGCATGAGCAACGCGCTGACTTTGTGCAAAAGGTTCAACAAAGTGTAGCGAATGATTTGGAGAAGAATGGTCTGGAGCTGGAATCCGTGTCATTGACTGGTTTCGATCAGACAGATTTAGTTTACTTCAACGAAAACAATGCGTTTGATGCAGAAGGGCGAGCACGCTTAGCCAAAATTATCGAAGAAAAACGCAAAGAAACAAATGACATTGAGCAAGAAAACAGGATCAAAATAGAACAACGAAACCTTGATGCTGAAAAACAATCATTAGACATTCAACGCGATGAAGAAGAAGCAAAACTTACGCAAGAACAGATTCTCTCTTTCAAGCGACAAGAACAAAAAGCAGAAATAGCAAAACAGCGTGAGCAGAAAGAGCGAGAAGAAAGGGAAGCAGAAATCGCGAAAGAAAAAGCGGTAGAAGCGGCAGAAATCGAAAAAGCCAGGGAAATTGAAACCAAAGAGATCGCGAAAAAACAGGCGCTTGAACAAGCGCGAATCAAGCAGCAACAAGAAGTTGAAGTCGCGGCTCAAGTAAAAGAAATCGCGGTTGCCGTGAAATCTGAAGAAGAATCTGCAGCTCGAGCGAAAGCTGCCGAAGCAGAGAAAACCAAAGTTGAAAAAGAAGAAGCAGTAACCACGGCAAGAAAGGTTGCCGAAGCAAACCGTAGTAAAGAGATTGAAGTTATCGATGCTAAGAAAGAGGCCGAGCGCGAGGCCGTTGGCATTACCGTTGAAGCTGAGGCCAAACGAGATGCAGCCGAAAACTCAGCCGCGGCTATTCTAACCGAAGCAAAAGCAGCGGCAGATGCGAAGATGCTGCAAGCAGAAGCAGATGAGAAAGTGTTAGCCGTGGAAGCTGCCGGTCGTCAGGCCATGCACGAAGCTGAAAACATCCTAAAAGACGAGCAAATTGAGCTTCAACGTGCGTTGGCAATTTTGAAAGTTCTGCCAGAGGTCGTTGAAAGCGCGGTTAAGCCACTTGAAAATATTGATGGTATTAAAATTCTGCAAGGTTATGGCGCAGGCGGTAATACTACTGCCGCAATGACAACCGGCGAAAACGCAGGCAAAAGCGGACTTGCTGAGCAGGTCACGGCAGCCGCGCTTAATTATCGAGCAAATGCGCCAGTTGTCGATGCCATGCTAAACGAACTGGGCCTGGTTCAAGGTGATGGAGGGTTAGAGGCGTTGGTAAATGGTAACTCGCCGCTTCTCAATGCCAATGACATCAACGCAAAGGTTAACGGCACATCAAAATCAAATGGTCAAAAGCCGCCGAACAATAGCGACTAAAACTAATTAGCGACTTGGCAATGCTCTAAACCTCAACATACACTTCCATATGGTGTTTTTGGAAGGTGTTACCATACAAGAGGAAATAGAACTAATACTTAGCGGTGCCTCGATAGCAAAATTCAACGAGGTAGAGAATCTGAAGCTTGTCACCTATGCTTAACTTTGCGATAAGCTTTTTATTCGTAAAGGCCTTTTCCAGCGCTTAAACGTTGATGTTGTGTGGGAAATGCCCAGAAATCAACATTATGGGATTAGGAGAAGCGTAATGAACGACAAGCTTCCTAGCTGGCTAAAAAAAGAACTCGATCTTTCGAAAACGCAACAACATGGATCCAGAGGCACAGCGGTCAAACGTATTCAGGAGTGGCTAACGTTTCACGGCGTTGGTGTTAACGTTGACGGAAAATTCGGTCCAGTCACACGCAATGCGGTGCGCAATTTTCAAAAAGACAATGGTCTTGGTGTAAGTGGAAAAGTGACACGTGCTACTTTTGATATGCTGGCAGCGCCATTGTCTAGAGCGATCGATGATACGAGAATCGATTCGTCATTGGGTTATGCGGAAACTGCCCTGGCGGTAGCGGAACAGAATCTTGCAGAGCATCCAGTTGAGATAGGTGGCCAGAATCGCGGACCTTGGGTGAGAGCGTACATGAAAGGTAAAGATGGCGAAGCTTATCTGTGGTGCGCTGGGTTTGTATGTTTTATGTTGTATGCAGCAGGGTATTTGAAGGGACAGAAAAGCCCTATTAATTTTACGTTTTCATGCGACATCATGGGTATGGAAGCCAAAAACGAGGGGCGATTTGTCTCCGAGCGAAACGTTAGTCGGTCGGACGACCCTCAGCAGCTAATAGCTCCGGGTGATATCTTCTTGATCCGTCGTTCGGGTAACGACTGGATACATACCGGAATCGTTCGTGAAGTTAATGAGGATATGTTTCGGACGATTGAAGGCAATACCAATGAGGGCGGGTCGCGCAATGGCTTTGAGGTTGCCTCCAGGTGGAGGTCCTACAATAAGATGGAGTTTATAAAGATAAACAGCCCCTAGAAACTGAATTTAAGTCTAATCCAACTATCGCTTAGTAATCGAAGAATCACGATTAAGCCACTCGACAGACGTTAGCTGTAACATAAACGATTCTTTCTCTTCTTCTATTAGCTGCAATTTTCCCAACACATAATTTAACGTTGGGATCATCCACACGTAGGTGTAGCGTTTTTTACTTTCGCTTTTTCTCAATAGCTTTATTGCGGTATATCGACCAATCGGCAGTTCAATTTCTTCTTCTCCGAGTATTTCGAACGAATACGTTCGCGTATTGCCATTTCTATTGACGACGTTGTATTGTGGAATTGGCTTACCTTTTTTCAGTGCAATCTGCATGAGTAGCTGGTAACTGAGCGGATCGAGCAATTTTGCAGAAAATTCATTGGCATTAATGCGTATTTCGCCATTGCCATTTGAGACTATTTTATTGAGCTGATCAAAGTGCAATAATTGATTGCGTTCTTTCCCTGTGCCTTCTCGCGTGAAACGATAGAAATTAGAGAGCAAATGACCTTCTTCAAACGAAAACTGGCTTAATTCTGTTCGTCGATCGCTGAAGATGAGATAGCTTGCGTCTGATGAATAGGATATCTCAATCATCGACTGGGAGGCAGATAACAGCAGTTGTTTGGTTGCTGTTCCTCTCACACTGCCTCTGCGCATCACGTTATAATCAGCTTTGTACGGTAAGACGTCACTCGGAGAAAACTTATGGAAACCTTCATTGCTCACATCGGTAAACACATCAATTTCAGGTGTCGTTTGCTCGTTTACAGTCTGTTCGGTTGACTCTACAACTTCTGATGAGAATACAAAACGCGGTGTGACAACACACGGCAATGTTAATATTAGGAAAAGTAGCGATAGCTTTTTCAAGTATTCAATTCTCTCGCATTTAAGGCTGTTTACTCTGTGACATATGACGGTGTCATTTGTTCGTTATAATTTCACTGTCACCCATACTAAGCGATGATCTGATGATACCTGCTTGTCCGTGCCTCGATCGCCGATGCGACTGTCGTTAAAAAGGGTATATCCTTGCTCGCCCTCTGCCTGCCAAAACACACCGGAATCAACAACCTTAAGATCAGCAGAAGGTACAGCGTAATCGGCGCGGGTGCCAAACGTTGTCGTTCGAATCGCTGGTACAGGGTGATTTCGGGTGTTAGCTGCATTTTTGCCGCCTTCGGATTTTGGTGCAAATTCACCATCGGCTTGAGCGACAGATTGGTTCACTTTCGGATCATTCATTAGTGTTTGAATGCCGTTGAAACGTTTGTCCGTAGTGCGACCCCATACATTATCGGCGTTTAAATCCCCCATAATGACGAAGCTCTCCCCTGAAAATGGACTTGTATTACCATTGTCATCATAAATGCCGGGTTCACCATTCATGTAATACCACCAAAAGCGATTTTCATCGCTGTTTCTATATTTGTTATTGTCGCTAAACGTATCAAAAGCAGGTGGTGTTGGATGAGATAGAAAGGCGTGTATGGTTTTAACACCTGAAGAGGTTGGTACCTTTATAGGCGCATCGACATGGTTTTTCGATGATAATCTTAACCATCGCAGCTCAGTGGGTGAAAACCAATGATCTCCGCACGCCATGTCTTCAGGAAGTGGCTTGTCATGGCTACATACATTGATCACCGGCATGACCGAGCGAGGTAAATCCCTGCGCTTGAAGGTCTGAAAAGTGCGCGTTTTTT
>DDLV01000075.1 GCA_002340325.1 Glaciecola sp. UBA2563
GGAAGCACTGGCGTGCAGATGGCGGGTTGGTTCAAAAAAGAAATCAATTCCATTGAAGATTTGCAAGGACTAAAAATGCGCATCCCGGGATTGGGGGGTGAAGTATTAAAACAAGTCGGCGCGCTGCCCGTTACGTTAACGGGCGGTGAGATATTTAGCTCGTTGCAATCAGGCGCAATAGATGCAACAGAATGGGTTGGTCCTTACAATGACAAAACCTTTGGCTTGCACAAAGCCGCTAGCATCTACTATACCAGTGGCTGGCACGAGCCGGGCACAACGTTAGAGTTCATAGTAAATCAATCAGCATATGCGTCATTGCCTGACGATCTACAAAAGATAATTGAAGTCGCGACACGCGCAGTTAATCAAGACATGTTAGATGAATATACTAATGCAAATTTTAACGCCATGCAGCAGTTAGTTAATGATCACGGAGTTCAAATAAAAACGTTACCAGAAGATGTAATGGCGGCATTGCGAGAAGCGACTGCGCAAGTGATTGCACAAAAACGCGCAGAAGACCCAATGTTTGAAAAAATCTATTCTGCATATGAGGCGTTTTTTGTTGGCGTAAAAGAGTATCATAAGCTTTCTGAACAAGCGTATTACGAAAATAGGTAAAAAAACGTAACTTTACAGCTGGACCGATTTGCAAACTGTTGACACAAGAGTAGGATCCGGCGCGTTTTTAAAAACATATATCAGGCGAAAAAGGAAATAGTATGGTAATCAAGCCTAAGATAAGAGGTTTTATCTGCACAAATGCTCACCCAGATGGATGTGAACAAAGTGTAGAAAATCAAATCCAGTATATTCAGAATCAGAATATTGATAAGGCGATGACACCAAAAAATGTCTTGGTGATTGGATGCTCAACAGGTTACGGTCTGGCCTCGCGAATCACAGCGGCGTATGGGTACGGTGCGAAAACGCTAGGAATATGCTTTGAAAAGAGCCCTACGGAAAAACGCACAGGTACTGCAGGTTTTTATAACACCGCCGCGTTTCATAAATTTGCTAAGGAGGGAGACCTTTATGCAGAAACGATCAATGGAGACGCATTTTCGGACGAGATTAAAACGCAGACTATCGACAAGATAAAAGAGGAGTTAGGACAAGTAGATCTTGTCATATATTCGCTTGCATCGCCAAGACGAACTGATCCAGAAAGTGGGACCACATACAAATCAACTTTAAAACCTGTCGGTCAGGCATATACCACCAAAACATACGATACAGACAAAGACCTTGTACATGAAGTGACACTTGAACCTGCTTCTGATGAGGAGATAAGCGATACAGTAAAAGTCATGGGTGGCGAGGATTGGCAGCGATGGATTGACCAGCTTGCCCGCGCAGGTGTGCTAGCAAAAGGATGTAAGACCACAGCGTACACTTATATAGGGAAAAAATTAACCTGGCCTATTTACGGCCAAGCCACGATTGGAAAGGCAAAAGAGGACTTGGATAGAGCTGCTAGCGAATTGAATACCGCATATTCGCCATTGGATATCGAGGCCAGGGTATCGTCATTAAAAGCCCTTGTTACCCAGGCGAGTTCGGCTATTCCTGTAATGCCATTGTATATCTCATTAATGTATCAGGTGATGAAAGATGATGGCAGTCATCAAGGATGCATTGAACAAATATCCGGCCTTTTTCAAGACAAACTGTACAACCCAGCACCAGAAGTTGATGAGATGCAGCGGTTTAGGATGGATGGCGTTGAGACTAATGAAAAGACGCAAGAACAAATCCGTGTATTATGGCAACAAGTAACGCAAGAAAACTTTCATGAGCTGAGCGATTATGAAGGTTACCACAGAGATTTCCTTAATCTATTTGGCTTCGATATTGATGGCGTAGATTATGAAGTAGGTGTTTCACCAATTCGTCATTGGTAACTTGGTGGTGTCATTCAGTTTTGTAAGACAAGGCTTTTTCATGATTGTATGAATAAGTCTTTTGACACTGCTTGATATCCATTTTGTGTTTAGTTTTGATGATGCGGTAAAGCCCCTTTTGTAAACAACATGTTAAGTGGAATTTAAAGTTAACAAGGAATCATTAAAAGTTAAGCAATTAGTATCAATATAATGGAGTTCTGTCGATAACTAATGCTAGAATCACGCCATTCAAACGCCTGATGTCATGCACTACCACTATTTTTTCGAGGAATAGTGGTGACTCAACAATAAAAATTCCAAATATGAAAAGTGCGTAGTCTTTTGCAGGAGTATGAGGTGCTGGATTAGGGTTATGCCAGTTGTTTACGTGCTTAACCTGAACAAATTCAAACTAATTTAAACTTGCTTCGAAACGTCAGAGGCACGTTTAAATTGGTATCTATTTTAAGAGTAGTCAATTGCATATGATAAAGATTAAGAAAGGTCTAGATCTTCCGATTAAAGGTGCGCCAGAACAACGCATACAGGAAACTGTCAGCGTTACAAAAGCGGCCATAATGGGTGAAGAATATAATGGCATGCGTCCAACCATGCACGTGCAAGTCGGCGATAAAGTTAAAAAAGGGCAACTTCTTTTTGAAGACAAAAAGAATCCAGGTGTCAAGTACACCGCGCCTGCCGCCGGAGAAGTCATTGAAGTCAATCGCGGAGCAAAGCGGGTATTACAATCCGTTGTTGTCGGCATTAGTGGTGATGATGAGATCGAATTTAATAAATTCGATGCTTCAAGCATACCGCAAACAGAACGACAGTCGCTTGTTGATGTGTTAATTGAGTCAGGGTTATGGACGGCATTGCGCACTAGACCCTACAGCAAAGCGCCTGCAGTAGATTCAACACCACATTCCATTTTCGTTACAGCAATGGACACAAATCCGCTCGCACTTGATCCCGCACTCGTGGTGGCTGAGAGAGCCGATGATTTTGCTGCTGGGCTTGCAGTTTTGGCAAAGCTAACGGAAGGAAAAGTGTTTGTTTGTAAAGCAACAGGCGCAAATGTTCCGGCCGGCGGTGAGCGCGTTGAAGTTCAAGAGTTTGGCGGCCCGCATCCAGCTGGCTTGGTTGGAACGCACATTCATTACCTCGATCCTGTGGGTCCTGGTAAACAAGTCTGGCATGTCAATTATCAGGACGTCATTTCGATCGGTGCAACAATCACAAGCGGTTCTTTGGACGTTTCTAGAGTTGTGGCAATTGGCGGCCCAATGGCGAAGTCTCCGAAAATTGTTAAAACACAGATTGGCGCAAACCTAAACGAATTAACAGCTGGGCAATTCGATGATGATCCGGTTCGAATCGTTTCAGGTTCTGTTCTTAATGGCGTGAAGGGTTCTGGTCCTCATGCCTATCTTGGACGCTACCATCTTCAAGTCTCTTTGATCAAAGAAGATAATGAAAAGTACCTGTTTGGGTGGTTGACACCAGGTGCCAACAAACACTCAGTTACTCGTGCATATCTTGGGCACATAGCGGGTAAAAAGTTATTTGACATGACTTCCACTACAAATGGCTCTGACCGCTCAATGGTGCCAATTGGCAACTACGAACGCATCATGCCTCTTGATATCCTTCCAACTCTTCTACTTAGAGACATAATCTCCGGCGATACTGATAGCGCTCAGCAGCTGGGCGTTTTAGAGCTTGATGAAGAAGATTTGGCGCTTTGCACATACGTATGTCCGGGTAAGTATGATTACGGTCCGATTTTACGTGATTGTTTAACCAAAATTGAGGCTGAGGGTTAATTATGAGCTTAAAACATTTTCTAGAAAAAATTGAGCCTGATTTTGAAACAGGCGGACGGTATGAAAAGTTCTATGCGCTTTACGAAGCGGCAGCAACAATATTTTATACACCTGGCAAGGTTAACAAAGCAAATACACACGTAAAAGACAGTATTGACCTAAAACGCATCATGATTATGGTGTGGATGGCAACGTTTCCGGCCATGTTTTATGGAATGTACAACGTAGGCGCTCAGGCACAGCTAGCGATAGTGGCAGGCGGTGCTTTACCGGATATGTGGCAAGCGGCGTTGTTCTCTGTATTGGGTGGAAGTTTAGACGCAAATACAGGTGCCTTAGGCATGATGTTATATGGCGCATGCTTCTTCTTACCCATCTACGCAACGACATTCGTGGTAGGTGGTTTTTGGGAAGTTTTATTTGCTTCCGTAAGAAAACATGAAGTTAACGAAGGGTTTTTCGTTACTTCAGTGCTCTTCGCATTGACATTGCCGGCTACCATACCGTTATGGCAAGTAGCGCTTGGTATTACGTTTGGCGTTGTTATAGCAAAAGAAATCTTTGGCGGCACTGGGCGAAACTTCTTGAATCCTGCACTGTCGGGTCGCGCATTCCTGTATTTTGCATATCCCGCACAAATTTCGGGCGACCAAGTATGGATTGCTGCTCAATTACCTGATGGATATTCAGGGGCAACATGGTTAAGCAAATTTACTACAACTGAACAAGGTTATAGCGCATCAGGCGAAGTTATTGGGCAAGGTCTGAGTTTCTGGGATGCGTTTATCGGTAATATCCCTGGTTCAGTTGGTGAGGTCTCTACACTTGCCATTATGTTAGGCGGTTTGTTTATTATCTATCTCGGCATCGCTAGCTGGAGAATAGTGGCAGGCGTTGCGTTAGGTGTTGCGTTCTTAGGCTTGCTGTTAAACATTGTTGGTTCAGATACCAACCTTATGTATAACCTGCCTTGGTACTATCACTACGTCATCGGTGGTATGGCGTTTGGAATGTTCTTTATGGCAACTGACCCCGTCTCTGCATCTTTTACCAATCAAGCTAAATGGATGTATGGCTTTTTCATAGGGTTCATGACGGTGTTAGTGCGAGCCATTAACCCGGCATTCCCTGAAGGAATAATGTTGGCGATACTGTTTGCCAACCTATGGGCGCCATTATTTGATTATTTTGTAGCGCAAAGCAACATCAAACGGAGGGTTGCACGTGTCAGCTAAGAAGGAAACTCTAGGAAAAACAGTCGGCATTGTTGTCGCAGTATGCCTTGCTTGTTCAATCGTTGTTTCATCGTCGGCGGTTGGGCTGAGGTCTCTTCAACAGTCAAATGCAGCGTTGGATAAGAAGACCAACATTTTGTCGGCAGCAGGGCTAATTGAAATGGCCAGTAATAAGAAGGAAATTCAGGAAGTTTTTGCAAGTCGCGTTGAAGAAAAATTTATTGATTTAGCTACGGGTCAATACGTAGACAAGCCTAGCGAAGATTTTGATATGTACAAAGCGGCGAAAGACCCAGACTTTATGGTTAGGGTTGAAGGAAGCAATGTTGGGTTTCAACGTCGTTCTTCAGTTGCAAACGTTTACCATGTAAAAGACGAAGCGGGAGAAATAGCTCGAATCATATTACCAGTGCACGGAAGCGGGCTATGGGATTTGATGTACGGATTTTTGGCGCTTGATAATGATGGGCAAACTATTCGAGAGCTTATCTATTATCAACACAAGGAAACACCAGGGCTTGGCGCTGAAATCCAAAACCCAGCTTGGCAAGATAAATGGGATGGAAAGAAGATATTTGGCGTCGACGGAAGCGTTGAAATCGCGGTCAAGAAAGGCGTTAAAGCTGGTGATGTTTATGCCGTGGACGCGTTATCTGGTGCCACGCTTACGAGTAACGGTGTTCAAAACACGTTGCAATATTGGGCAGGTGAAAACGGATTTGGCACCTATTTAAAAAATCAATCTTGGAAATCATAAGGCAAGCAAATGGCTGACACAAAAGAAATGAAAAAAGCCCTGTTTGGGCCGATTATTGACAGTAATCCAATTGCCTTGCATGTTCTTGGCATTTGTTCTGCGCTCGCAATCACTACTAAACTTGAAACTGCGTTAGTTATGTCTCTCGCTTTGACATCTGTATGTGCATTTTCAAACTTATTTATCTCAATGATCAGAAATCACATTCCATCAAGTGTGAGGATTATTGTGCAAATGACAATAATTGCATCATTGGTTATCGTGGTTGACCAAATCCTTAAAGCGTACTCCTACGAAATCTCTAAGCAGTTATCCGTATTCGTAGGTTTAATTATTACTAATTGCATTGTTATGGGTCGTGCAGAAGCTTACGCGATGAAATCGCCTCCTATGATGAGCCTGTTAGACGGTATTGGTAATGGATTAGGTTATAGCTTCATCTTGATCGTTATAGGCACTATTAAAGAATTGTTTGGTTTCGGTACTATCTTAGGCTTCGAGATTCTTCCTTTAGTACAAAATGGTGGTTGGTATCAAGGTAACGGTCTACTTATTCTACCATTTAGTTCGTTCATCTTAATTGGATTAATGATTTGGGCAATTCGAACCATTCGCCCAGAACAGGTTGAACCTAAGGAATAAAGAAAATGGAACATTATATTGGTCTAGCGATACGCGCAATATTTATTGAAAATATGGCTTTGACACTATTCCTTGGGATGTGTACGTTCTTAGCAGTTTCAAAGAAAGTAAAAACATCAATGGGTCTTGGTATAGCAGTTGTTGTGGTGCTCGGCATTTCTGTACCTGTAAACCAAGTCATCTATACCACGATTCTTGCGCCCGGCGCCCTAGCGTGGGCAGGCTTCCCGAATGCGGATTTAAGTTTCTTAAACTTTCTAACGTTTATCGGTGTAATCGCAGCATTAGTTCAAATCCTTGAGATGACACTAGATAAGTTCTTCCCTGCACTATATAACGCATTGGGGATCTTCTTACCACTTATCACAGTAAACTGCGCAATTTTTGGTGGTGTAGCGTTTGCGGTTCAGCGTGAATATTCATTTACAGAAAGTATCGTGTATGGCGTAGGAAGTGGTATCGGTTGGGCACTTGCTATCGTATTATTAGCGGCAGTTCGAGAGAAATTGAAGTACGCAGATATGCCTGATGGCATCCGTGGTCTCGGTTCGGTATTTATGATTGCTGGATTGATGGCGCTGGGCTTCCAGTCCTTCACCGGTATAGCGATTTAAAAAGGGGTTATCGATGAATCAAATAGAAATTTATCTCGGTGTAGGTATGTTTATTGCGATAGTGTTGGTGCTTGTATTTATCATTACCTTCGCAAAATCTAAATTAGTGCCCAGTGGTGATGTTCAAATTCTAATAAATAACGATCCAGAAAAAGCAATCACTGCATCTCCTGGCGGTAAGTTGTTGGGAGCGCTTGCTGACGCGGGTATCTTTGTTTCATCTGCTTGCGGTGGCGGTGGCTCATGTGGCCAGTGCACGGTAGATATCAAAGAAGGTGGCGGTGAAATTCTTCCAACTGAACTTGATCACATCACCAAGCGTGAGGCAAAAGAAGGCTGTCGATTATCATGTCAGGTCGCTATAAAGCAAGATATGAAAATTGAATTGCCTGAAGAAGTGTTCGGTATCAAAAAATGGGAATGTGAAGTTATTTCAAACAATAACGAAGCAACCTTCATCAAAGAACTCAAGCTTCAAATCCCTGACGGTGAAAGCGTGCCCTTTAGAGCAGGTGGATATATTCAAATTGAAGCTCCACCGCATCACGTTAAATACAAAGATTTCGATATTCCAGAAGAGTATCGAGGTGATTGGGAGCGCTTTAAGTTCTTCGATATTGAATCAAAAGTCGATGAAGAAACCATCCGTGCTTATTCAATGGCGAATTACCCTGAAGAACATGGCATCATTATGTTGAACGTTAGGATAGCGACACCGCCACCTAATAATCTAAGTTTGCCTGCTGGTAAGATGTCATCTTTTATATGGTCACTAAAAGAAGGCGATAAAGTTGTTATCTCCGGACCATTCGGTGAGTTTTTCGCAAAAGAAACAGATGCCGAAATGGTGTTTGTGGGTGGTGGTGCTGGAATGGCACCAATGCGCTCTCATATCTTCGATCAGTTGCGCAGAATCAACACGGAGAGAAAAATCACATTTTGGTATGGCGCTCGGTCACTTCGTGAAATGTTCTACGTTGAAGATTTCGACACGCTTCAGGCGGAAAATGAAAACTTCAAATGGCATGTGGCACTATCAGACCCTCAACCAGAAGATAATTGGGAAGGGTATACTGGATTCATTCATAATGTGCTTCTTGAGAACTATCTCAAAGATCATCCTGCACCGGAAGACTGTGAGTTCTATATGTGTGGTCCGCCGATGATGAATGCAGCCGTTATCAATATGCTCAAAGATTTGGGCGTAGAAGATGAAAACATCATGTTGGATGACTTCGGCGGCTAATAGCATTTTTTAGATGCTAATATTTATGCAAAAAAGGGGCTAAAAGCCCCTTTTTCATTATACTTTTAAGTTTTTCGACCCGACGATTGTGGCTTTATTCGTGATAAAGATTTGCCTACATCGTCAATGAAATTTACCATTGGAACATCACTGGATGTGAGAGGTTATTATTTACATGAATAAGTATGTTATTGTCCTTATAGCTCTTTCATTCGTATTATCTTGTAGCAGGCCTTCATACGAAATCGTTTCCTTTCAGGGCCCAACTATGGGTACGTTGTTTCAAGTTAAGTTCGTTAAAACGCCTGAACTTCAGGCATTAGATAAAGCAAAAATAGAAAACGAGATAGTACAGCTGTTGGTCGATATAAATCAGCTTATGTCGACATACATTAGTGATTCTGAATTATCTCTTTTAAATAAGTCACCTGCTGAGCTTCCTTTTTCTATAAGTCAGGAAACTGCATATGTCTTGCAAGAAGCCATCAGGTTGCATAACGTTACGCAAGGAGCGCTTGATATAACGGTCGGGCCATTGGTAAATATGTGGGGGTTTGGTCCTCAGCAAAGACCCGAAACAATTCCATCTTCGGATTCATTAGAAGAAATTAGCGAATATGTTGGTATTGATAAATTCACGCTATCCGATAACACCGTTACTAAAGAACACGATATGGTATATATCGATCTATCTACTATTGCCAAAGGTTACGGAGTAGATAAGATTGCAGATGTGTTGGAAAAGTACGGCATCAATAATTATTTAGTTGATATCGGCGGTGAAATGCGTCTTGCGGGTCAAAAACCAAATGACCAAGACTGGCGAATTGCCATAGAAAAGCCGATTACCAGAGAAAGGGCTGTACAGCGTTTGATAACGGTGGGTAATAATGCGATAGCAACTTCAGGTGATTACCGAAACTATTTTGAAGAAGATGGTGTCAGATATTCACATTTAATTGATCCAAAGACCAAGAAGCCTATCCAACACAATCTTGCAGCGGTGACTGTAGTTGCATCTTCAAGTATGACGGCTGATGGGCTGGCTACAGGTCTTATAGTATTGGGTAAAGACAAAGGCTTGGAAATTGCAAATGATAACAACATTGCAGCACTGTTTATCGTAAAAGAGGATGATGAGTTTGTTGAGTATCGATCCTTGTCCTTTGACGAAACAGTTAAGGTACTAAATTAAAATGATTGAGATGGTTACATGAGTACATTTATTTTTGCGTTTGTTTTTTTTCTTTTAATGGTTTTGGCCATGGCAGTTGGCTATATATTTCAAAAAAAGACCATTTCTGGCTCATGCGGTGGTTTAGGCGCTCTTGGCGTTGAAAAGGCATGCGATTGTCCCGAACCTTGCGATCGCAAGAAAGCACGCATGGAAAAAGAAGCCCTGCGAGAAGAAAAGCTTAAAGAATGGAGAAACAACCAAATACTTTAACTTCCTTCAACCCTATAACTAGTCCAACATAATCTTTGCTTGTCATAACGCGTATTCTTCGTTAGGTGTTGGCTATGTTCCCGTTAATTGTTGATGAGGTGTGCTTCTCGCACTCAATTATAGGGTTAATACATTTGAAAGTCGCTGTAAACCCTTCCCTGGGCGCTCTGCGAAAACATCCATGTTTTCAAAGCTTTCAAATGTATTAATCCTATAATCAACTGTAAATCAAATATTTAGTAACTCAGCAACAATTAATGGGAACATAGCCTAGTTGATTTGTATTTTCAATATTGTAAACTGTACATATATACAGTTTTTGAGTAAGTGCTTCTCAGCTGATGAGGAAGTTTATCCACGTGGATATGGACGCGTTTTTTGTGTCTGTTGAAATTAGAGATCAGCCAGAGCTGGCTGACAAGCCGGTTGCAGTTGGTGGCCGGTCTCGCCAACGCGGTGTACTTTCAACCTGCAACTATATTGCCCGACAGTTCGGCTTGCACTCTGCGATGCCAACAGCGATTGCTATTAGAAAATGTCCTAATCTGATAGTTGTTCCCGGAAGAATGTCTGTTTACAAAGAAGTAAGTGAACAAATCAGGGAAATTTTTAAAAGATATACTGACTTAATTGAACCTTTATCACTTGATGAGGCTTATCTCGATGTCACGGACAGTGACAACTGTCAGGGGTCAGCCACTTTAATAGCGAAAGAAATAAGACAGGCGATTTTTGAGGAAACTCAGCTAACTGCCTCTGCTGGGATTGCTCCTCTAAAGTTCATTGCTAAAATTGCCTCTGATATGAACAAGCCTAATGGTCAATTTGTAGTAACGCCAGAAAACATAGATGAATTCATTTCCGAACTACCATTAAACAAAATTCCTGGTGTTGGCAAGGTAACCTATGAAAAGCTTACAACAATTGGTTGGTTGAAAGGGGCAGATATAAAACGCCTACCCGAGCATGAAGTTGTGCACCGATTTGGAAAGTTTGGCAGTTCATTGTGGAAAAAATGTCAGGGAATTGACTATAGAGGTGTTAATACAAGTAGAATTCGAAAATCAGTAGGCGTAGAACGTACCTTTTCTCAGAATATGACGACGTACAATGAGTTGGAATCATATATGTTGGATACGCTCATGCCCGAATTGCTAAGACGGGCTGAAAAATATGTTAAAGACAATCAGATAGATAAGCTTGGTGTTAAAGTTAAGTTTCAAGATTTTCAACAAACTACAAAGGAACAGAAACATAGCAAAATGGATGAAACCATATTTAAGGAATTGTTATATCAAGCTATTTCTAGAGGTAATGGTAAAGAAGTGAGGTTACTTGGCATACATGTTGGTTTGAATCACTCACAAATTAATGAGTCACAGATGACGTTTGATTTGCATTGATGTTTTACTAAAACGAACGAATTCATGAATTCGTCATTTTTATGGTGAAGTATTTGCATAAAAACAGTCAAGCAGAGTCATCTAATAGAAATAGAGTAAATCTTTAGTTCATGGTCCCATTCATTCGGTTTTATTGTTGCAATGTTTATTGGCAGAATAGAAAACAAAGAAAAGGTTTCTTAGATCGATGTCATAATTTTGTTAAGAATAGCGTGATACATTGCTTAGGAAAGTTATCACTGGAGGCTATATGACGTTTCCTCTGGCTCACGCAGCAGATAAATCCAATTTCAGTCGATATGACCTTGCCATTATCGTTTCTGATCAAGAATCTTCTATTCATTTTAGTTCCCTGGCATCTGAAATGGACAATGCAAGAGAGCATGACCCAAGGGTAGGTCAAAAAGCTAGTTTGCTCACACATAAAACATTTCCTGGCGGTCGTTTACTTCACATTCCCAGCGGTAGACTAGATAGAGATTATGATGATGTTCGCAGAATTTTTGATTTGGGCCGAGACAATGCCGAGCTTATTATCGATCTCGACGCTAAAAAGATTCTGGTGAGCGTAGAGCTTGAAAATATTGACCAGCGCGTCGCTAAGAAATATCGATTTGCTATCGAGAATTTCTACTTGGGGTTGTGTCAAGGTTTGTATCAGCCGCTAGAAGCACGCCAGTCATTCGAACAAAGTCTAATTTCAGTGTTAGAAGTCGGTTTGCTCGGGATTGATGCCGAGCAGGCAAATATCGTTACATCACTAGAAGCAAGCAAGAGTGTCGCACGGGATCTGTGTGGTACTGAACCAGAGAGAATGGCGCCTCCCGGTTTTGCCTTATACTGTCAGACGTTATTTGAATCTTCAGATCTTTCTTTCGACATTATTGAAGACGAAAAAGAATTACTTAACGATTTCCCTGCGTTACACGCGGTTGCTCGAGCGTCATTTCATGTTGAAAGACATCGGCCGCGAGTAATATCTATCGTTTATGAAGGGGAGGGGGAGATAGAGAAAACGCTATACCTTGCTGGCAAAGGAATTACGTTTGATACGGGTGGCGTTGATTTAAAGGTGAATGGCCACATGGCAGGTATGAGCAGGGATAAAGGCGGCGGTGCAGCCGTGGCGGGCATGATGTATGCCCTGTCTCTATTGAAACCCAAAAACATTCGCGTAGAAGCAAAAATTGCTGCTGTCAGAAACAATGTTGACGCTGAGGCGTATACGCCAGACGAAATCATTACAGGCCATTCCGGTGTCAGAGTGCGTGTTGGTAACACAGATGCAGAAGGAAGAATGGTGCTGATGGACATTCTATCCCACTTTCGAGAAAAAGCAGCATCTGCTGTTTCTCCTGAGATATTCAGCTTTGCTACATTGACCGGCCACGCAGCCGTCGCGCATGGACCTTACACTGCATTACTTGAAAATGGTCCGGCAAAAGAAGTCGGTATCGCAAGCATAATCGCTGAAAACGGTGAATTATGGTCAGATCTGTGCCACCAATCTTTGGTGCGAAGAGAAGATTATGACTTTGTTAAACCAAGGACAAAAGCTGATGATGTTCTTTCTTCAAATAATGCGCCATCGGTGTCGACGGTAAGAGGCCATCAATTTCCTATGGCATTTTTATCGGTTGCATCTGGATTAGACAAACATGGTCTAGATTCTCATCAACCAATTCCTTTTACCCATGTTGATATAGCAGGATCAGCGGTGGAAAATTTAGATTGGCAGCACGGCAAGCCAACAGGTGCCCCGATCGCGAGTTTTGTACAGGCATACGTTAATAAATGAAAGGTTTTTAACAGTAACACTATGGATATTAAAAAAGGAAAGTACAGGCATTATAAAGGTAACTTTTATGAAGTGATTGACACTGTTAGACACTCTGAAACCGAAGAAAGACTGGTGCTTTATCGTCAACTTTATGGAGATTTCTCACTGTGGGTAAGGCCCTATGAACTTTTTCTGGAAAAGGTTGAAAAAGATGGAAAGTCCGTTTCAAGGTTTGCATTTGTTAATAATATGACTACGCTTTGTAAAGACTAATCGGCAGCTAGAAAATGAAAAGAGCAAAAAGATAGGAAATACGTGATTCGCATTTTTTTTACTTTAATCCTTAGTTTAGTCGCTTTTTTTGGATCTACGCAGGACAGATTTGCTGACGTAGAAGTCAAAGTGATACCAGTGTCTGCTAACATATTCATGTTGACTGGAGCAGGCGGCAATATCGGTATACTCGTTGGCAAAGACGGTGTACTAATGATAGATGATCAGTATTTGCCACTCGCAAAAAAAATAACCGATACCATCGCTAGCATTACTGATACGGACATTCGTTTTGTGGTTAATACGCACTATCATGGCGACCATACTGGTTCGAATTCTTTTTTTGCATCTGAGCATGGAAGCACGATTTTTGCACATGAAAACGTGCGTATACGATTAGCCAATGCTGAAGATGCAGAACCTTCTATTTTGCCCGTTGTCACTTACAACGAAGGCGTTAAATTTCATCTCAATGAAGAAACTGTGCATGTTTTTCACTTGCCAAATGCCCATACCGATGGTGACAGTGTTATATGGTTTGAAAAAGCAAATGTATTGCATGCAGGCGATTTATTTTTTAATAAGATGTTCCCGTACGTCGATCTAGGAGGAGGCGGCAATGTACAGGGGTATATGGATGCAATTGCATTTATTCTAGGGAAAGTTGACGACAATACGAAAATAATCCCTGGGCATGGTGAACTTGCCAACAAAGGTGATTACGAGCGCGTACTTGAAATGATTAGCGATACATACAAGTACGTACAATCTAAAAAATCCGAAGGTATGTCAGAACAGCAGATTATTGAAGCTGGGTTAGACAAAAAATGGGACGATTGGTCATGGCGATTTATCACAACAGAACGATGGATCAAAACGCTGTTTCAGTAAACCTCGATGATTCGGGGTACTTCTTGCAAGCAGCTACGCTTAATCACACCAAACACTTGTTTGAATGGTTTAGAGATCCAATAGAATTTACTACCTGGGCAGGTCCAAAGCTCGAGTATCCTAGCACCCCTGAAGCACTTCATTTAAGTCTCAGTCAAACGGGCTTTCAATACTTTGCACTGTGTAATAGCGGCGAGAATGTCGTTGCATTTGGGCAGTTGCAACTACTGCCCGAATCATTGCATCTGGGCAGACTTGCCGTGCACCCAAGTTATCGGGGCAAAGGGCTTTCATACAAATTACTCAATCATCTGATTTACAAGGCCTATTCGTTAGCAAACTTTGAAGAAGTCTCACTCTTTGTTTATGAGTCAAATGATGTTGCGATTAAATCGTACAAGAAATTTGGATTTAAAGAAGCAGAATGGCCAAGTTATGTAAAACACATGCCGTCTTGTTTGTATATGACTATGCCTTATTCAATTCCCGCTCCCTGCGCCGCGCTATAAATCATTTCTCCATTCACCCAGGTGTGTTTAATACCTGGGTGTTTTTTATGTCATGGGTAGGTACTGCCGGTTAGATTATTCTCGTTGTTTTTTATAATGTTGGTATTTGATGTAAATAGTCGTCATGCCAAATTTTTCGCATACTCGATGCACTGATGTTGCCACCACTAATAATAACCATCACGCGTTTTTTGTTCTTTTGCATTTGCAACCATCTCGTAGTTGCGTGCATTGTCATTGCGCAGGTAGGCTCTATATGCATCTTGAGTAAATGTTGCAGCCACTGAGTCCAGTAGATAATCATGGTTTCATCTACTTCAATTAGATCATCCAGTTGTTGAAGCAATGGAAACGTATGCTTACCGACTGACGGCGTCGCAGCGCCATCTGCAAGTGTATTTGGCGTCTGATCTAGTTTAACTATAGTGCCTTGTCTCAATGAAAGAGCCGCATCATTTGCGGCTAGTGGCTCCGCCGCAATGACCTTAGTAGAAGGTGAGAGATGACGGGCCGCAACCAATGAGCCGCCAGCAAGGCCACCACCACCACAGGGGATTACGAGTGCATCGATATCGCTCACTTTTGAAATTGCTTCTACTGCAGCAGTGCCCTGTCCAGCGATAATATATGGATGGTTAAACGGAGATATCCAGACGGCATCTGATGTTGCTTCATATTCTTTAGATACTGCAGCATCTGCCAGTAACCTGTCCGCATAGGTCATCAGCGTAGCACCATAGTGTCTGGTAGCTGCTGCTTTGACGGGTGAAATGTTATCACTCGCAAAAATTTTTACTGGGATGTTGTAGATGGCACCAATATGAGCGACCGCTTGCGCGTGATTTCCCGATGAGTTTGCCAGTATGGCTTTTGGAAGCTGCTTATGGCGTTTGTAATAAGACTGAACATAGTTCGCCGCGCCTCGTAACTTAAACGAGCCGGTTTTTTGCAAGCATTCCAGTTTAAAAAACACTTCGTGGCCCAACCATTCATTGAGTAAGTTTGAATAAGTGATTGGCGTTGTGGAAACGGAGTCAGCAATGTTCTCTTGTGCGTTTTTAATATCTTTAAAAGAGACAGTATCCATATCATAGCCTTCGAGGCTGTTTTTATCGTTCTTCAGTCAAAAAACACTGTGTAGCGTTCATAGCTTTCTGTAATGTATGGTAACGCTAATTTGTAAATAAATACATAAACAGTCCATACAATTAAATAGACTGCAAAAAAGAGCGAATGAATCATGAAGAATAAAAAAACAGCAGTTGTATTAGGTGCCAATGGCTTAGTTGGACGTGCGCTCGTTAACTTGTTGTGCCATGACGAAAGATATAGCAAGGTGGTTTGCTTGGTGCGAGCGCCACTGCCAGATAGATACTTCAGAGATCCATTGTCAAAGATTGAAGCTATCGTTATTGATTTTGATAGTCTTCAAGATTATCAGGGGTACTTTACTGTCGATCATGTTTACTGTTGTCTCGGAACAACGATGAAAAAAGCGGGCAGCAAAAAGGCGTTTAGGCGAGTCGATTTTGAATATGTGCATGTTGCAGCGCAGTTATCAGGATTGCAACAGGTTGGGAGTTTTGTTTGGATTTCATCGATAGACGCAAATGCAAAAAGCCGAAGCTTTTATCTTCGCGTCAAAGGTGAACTGGAAAACGCGATTCTATCCATGTCGAATTTGTCCAATCCTGCAGCAGTGAGACCGCCGCTGATCGACGGAAAAAGAGATGAGTCACGACCGTTGGAAGCACTAGGTGCGAGATTCGCCAATTCACTTAATTTCCTTATGCAGGGACCTTTAAAAAAATATCGTCCAGTTAAGCCGCAGCAAGTAGCGCAGGATATGATTAAATTGCAAAAATTCTAAAGTTTTGTCGTCTACCGGTGGATATAAATAAATATGAGAGGCTAGTGTTACCACCATTGACGACAAATTAAGGAGTGCGGATGAGTCATGAAGTGCCAGAGAGCGTAAAACGCCTTTATGACAATGTTCGGATTTCACGGTTTTGGTGGGACGGTGTGCAAATCAATATCCCCATGCACTCTGTGTATGCCACAATTCCCAATCCTGTCGCAGACTACTACACGACAATATACGGTTACAGTGTCCCTATTCTCAAACTGGGAAAATATCGAGTACCTATCTGGGACCCAATGCGCAATACAATCAGCAAAATGCCTAAATTTGCGATAATTCTTATCCATCAAGAAACAGACAAATTCGGTTTGTATGCTTACCCAGCAGATTGTATTGATGATACGTTTGACCTTACCTACAGCGAATGGTTTGAACGCCAACAAGCATAGCTATTCGCAGTTGTGTAAATCCTCACAACGTAAGTATTCTCAGAACTCTATTCATTCAAGCCAGCAATAAAGTTGCCATTAGATTTAGATTTAAATAATCATATAAGGGTTTAAGACCGTATTAGAGCCAATAATTAAATAAGCGTTTGCAAACATGCTGTATATGGTCAGTGTTTTTATACGCCTTTTCGATGTAAAAATGAGAAAAACATTTGTTCGATGAAACACGAATTCTAGCTGAAGCGTTTGGTGCAATTGCTGTGATTGTAAACTTTATTGGTTACAGGCAAAAAGAAGTCAATCGTTACCGACTCATTTCAGCGATTGCACTAGCATCTGTAAGCGTTCATTTCTATTTACTTGGCGCGCTAGCAGCCGCTATCGGTTGTATTCTCGCGTCTGTTAGAAACATTATTGCCATTTATTACCGCAGTAATCATGTGCTTTTTTTCTTCGTCGCACTGACACTTTTGTTTTTTGCTTATGAGTGGTGGGTAATTGATAGTCCGTGGATCATTATCATAGCGTATGTCAGCTCATTAATTTTTACCGTTGGTTCAATTGTCCTCTCAAGCGCCGACCAGATTAGAAGATGGTTTATATTTGCGGAAATACTGGGGCTTATTTATTCAATACTGGTTGGCAGTATATTTGGTACAATCTTCAACATAAGTAATCTAACGAGCATTATATGGGTGTTGTTGAGAGACCGCCGATTGCAACGTTTAAAAGAAACATGACAGTGCTTATTAATTTGATTCGGTTACTGTTTAACTTAGTCTTTCTTAACTAAGACTGATACGTTTTTGATACCTGCGATTTTCAACTGATCCATAACCTCGACGACAATGCCATGTTCTGCATCTTCGTGCGCTTGAATTGCTGCTGACTCGGTCGCGTTTTCAGCCAAGTAAGTTTGTGTGTTAGCAACAACTCTGCGGATATCGACTATTCGACCAACCATTTGAATTTCGCCGTTTTGGTCTATCCTAACAGATAGCGCCTTAGAAGGCGTTTGTTGAGCCTGATCGTTTTTGGGTCTGTTACCTATGAGACCTTTCTCGGACGAGAAGGTTGTTGTTACGATAAAAAAGATCAACATGATGAATACTATATCTAGCATCGGTGTCATGTCTATTTGGGCGTCATCATCACCCGAACCATGCTTTTTTCTCTTCATTTTATTACAGCTCTTGTTCTATTGTTATATCGCTAATTTATTGCTTTTGTCTTGCGTTATTATTAGCTTTCATTCCGTTCCGATTAACATCATATATCGAATTGATACGATTTGCCAATCGCTAACTTTACTTTTTTCTAACAATTTTATTGATGAAAGCATAAAAATGCGCTTTTTTATCATTTGTACCATGAGACAATGCAAAGTGACAAAAGGGGAGACGATCATTGAACACAGAATTTATTGAAACTGTAAATGTAGCGCCAATATACATTGCGCTACTAGGACTGATGTTTGTACCAATGACGATGATCATTGGTTTTTATCGGTTTAAAAATAAAATTGATATTGGCGATAATGGCGACAAAAAACTATTTCGCATGATCCGCTCACAAGCCAATTTTGTTGAAACAGTGCCGATTGCCGCGATTCTGCTACTTACCATGGACTTACTTGGTGCTTCAGACGCGTTGATACATGCAATGGGCGCTACTTTAGTGATATCAAGGTTATTGCATTATGTCGGGTTAAGTCGATTAGGACCATTTATCGCAAGGCCACTTGGAATGATAGGAACGTTTACGGTGTATGTCGTTTGTTCTATTGCAGTATTCTACGTATTGATTTGATGTAGTTCTTCAACAAGTTGATTGCACCAATGCTCAATGCGGTCATCCGTTTCGTCGTATTGGTTCTCATCATCTAGACTGAGGCCAACAAAGAATTCGCCATCGCCTATCTCTGCCTTGGATGCCGTATATTCGTAACCTGCTGTCGGCCAGAATCCAATAACATCTACCTGTAGTGGTATTAGTGCATCATGCAGCATACCAAGCGCATCTTGAAACCAATCCGCATATCCCAATTGGTCACCTAATCCGTATAGGGCAACAGTCTTTCCGCTGAGTTGTAATGATTTGATATCGTCCCAAGACGATTCCCAATCTTCTTGTAATTCGCCAAAGTCCCAAGTGGATATGCCAAAGATAATAAAGTCATATTCCTGTGATCGAGAAAGCGCAACATTCTCAATGTTAAACATGTCGATTTTTGTATCCAACAACACTTCTAGCTGTTGTTGTATCTTTTCACCTGCCATTTCGGTATAGCAGGTCGTAGACCCATAGAAAATAGCAATTTTCATTACATCACTCTCTTTTGTTTTTGGCTATGTTCTGCTTAAGTGTTGCTGATTTTCTAAGATGTTGATTTACAGTTGATTGTAGGTATTAGTAATTTGAAAGCTTCGAAAACATCTGCTTCACAGCGAGGAGTGCCTTCGCAGAGCGCCCAGGGATTGGGT
>DDLV01000135.1 GCA_002340325.1 Glaciecola sp. UBA2563
GTGCAACCATCCTATAGCAAGCCGCTAAGTCTACTCTTGCCTGCCACTCTTCTTCTGAAACCAATGTTTGAACTGACATATGCTATTCGTCCGCTAACTTATGTGTGTTTTTTAAATACCAATGTAGCATTAGTACCACCAAAACCAAAGCTGTTTGACATAGCTAAATCAACGCTTGCATCCCTTGGTGTCATTACGATGTCGAGGCCCTCTGCCTGCTCATCAAGGTTTTCAATATTAATAGATGGGCAGATGAAATCGTTTTGCATCATTAACAATGAATAGATAGCTTCGTGAACACCAGCCGCACCTAATGCGTGGCCCGTTAGCGATTTCGTTGCGCTGATCGCCGGAGAGTCGCTACCGAAAACTTCTCTTATTGCTTTTAATTCTTGAACATCACCTACCGGTGTTGATGTGCCATGTGTGTTGAGATAATCAATTTTGTCATCGATTGAGGCTAGCGCCATTTGCATACAACGCACTGCGCCTTCTCCTGACGGCGCGACCATATCGTAGCCATCAGATGTCGCACCATAGCCAACAACTTCGGCGTATATTTTTGCTCCTCTGGCAAGCGCGTGTTCTAATTCTTCAACAACGACCATGCCACCGCCTCCAGAGCTTACAAATCCATCTCTATCCGCATCATATGTTCTAGACGCTAGTTCTGGGGTATCGTTGTATTTAGTTGACAGCGCCCCCATGGCATCAAATTGGCCTGATAACGTCCAGTGCAACTCTTCGCCCCCGCCTGCAAAGACGACGTCTTGTTTGCCCAATTGGATTAATTCCATTGCGTTGCCAATACAGTGCGCACTTGTCGCACATGCTGACGAAATAGAATAGTTAACACCTTTGATCTTAAATGGAGTGGCCAAGCAGGCCGATACTGTGCTCGCCATGCAGCGAGTAACCATATAAGGTCCCATCCTTTTTACACCGCGCTTTCTTGCAATGTCGGCAGAATCCACTTGGTTTTGTGATGAAGCTCCGCCAGAGCCAGCGATTATCCCAGTGCGTACATTAGAGACTTGATCTTCCGTTAGCCCTGAATCTTCAATCGCTTGCTGCATAGAAAGATACGCATAACTCGCAGCATCTCCCATAAAGCGCAAGGTTTTTCTATCTATCATCTCGGATAAATCAAGCTGAACATTTCCCCAAACTTGACTGCGCAGTTTCATTTCCGCGAATTGCTCTGAGAACCTGATACCTGACTGTCCTTGTCTGAGAGATTGTGTGACTTCGGCGGCGTTGTTTCCAATACTAGATACAACACCAATACCGGTAATTACTGCTCTTTTCATATATTGTCCAATTGATTGTTAGAGCATTTGGCGCGCATGATTTAGTCGCCGGCGTTTACAAGTGTTATGCTCTTAATGGTTATACTGCATCCTTAAACGCTAATTGTCATATATAATGGTCCGAAAATAAACAGTTCTACGAATGAAACTTCAATTTGCAGACCTCTCGCTGGATAGCACCAATCAACCGTTTTCGAATAAATACAATGACGTTTATTTCTCTAAAGATGACGGTATTGCTGAAAGTGAATATGTCTTTTTACATGGCAACAAGATAATAGAACGTTGGTCCGCCCATGACAATGCGCACTTTACCATTGCAGAATCGGGGTTTGGTACAGGCCTTAATGTCGCAATAACCATTAACGAATTTAAAAAGTTCAGGGAAACGTCACCGCACCATCGCCTTGAGCATTTGCATATTATTAGCTTTGAGCTGCATCCAATATCGCCTAATAATTTTCAAGAGATTTCGAATAACTGGCCAGAATTTGAACAGTTTTATAACGATATCATTACTTCATACCCACCCAATCTTGCCGGAAACTATCGCATTCATTTGTGTGGAGGGCTTGTAACGCTCGACTTAGTTTTTGGAGATATCACGGATACTATCAGCTCGCTTAACAAACCCAAAAACGGCATTGATGCTTGGTATCTGGATGGATTTGCGCCAAGTAAGAACCGCGCAATGTGGCATGATTCTGTATTTGAGCATATACAAAGATTAAGTCATGTAGGTGCCACCATTGCCACCTTTACCAGTGCTGGTTTTGTCAAACGAGGTTTGCAAAACAACGGTTTCAACATTGTTAAGATTGCTGGTTATGGCAGAAAGCGCGAAATGATCACTGGCACCTTAATGCAAGAACGCAGCTCAGCAAAAACTCCTTATTTCTATCGAAGTTCAGCTGCTAACCCAAAGCACTGCACCGTCGTCGGCGGCGGTATTGCTGGGTTATCAACAAGTTTAGCGCTTTTGAAAAAAGGTATAGATGTCAATTTGATATGTAAAAACGACATAGGTGACGGTGCATCCGGCAATCACGTGGCCGGATTTTATCCGCAGCTACAAGCAGAATATAATCTTAGCAGTCAGTTTTACTGGACATGTTTTTATTATGCATATCAATTTTATCGTAATTTGAATAACAACTTCGCGTTTGACCATCGTTTTAATGGCGCATTATTACTGGCATTTAACCAAAAACAAGCTGAAAGATATCAGAAAATGACGCTTCGCAATCTCTGGCCAATTGAATTTGCGAACGTCGTTGATCAAAAACAAGCTACTGAAATTGCCGGTATTCAGATGCCGCATAGCGGTCTTTTTATCAACCATGCAGGCTGGTTATCACCAATAAGCTTGATTAACGCATTACTTCAAGCATGCGTTAATTTTGAGCGCTTTACACTTTCCAAAGATACTGAACTTACTTCTTTCAAAGACCTTGATGATTGTGTTTCTTTGACACTATCAACTGGCAACGATGGCGATAAAACTTCGCAACTTAACACTGAAACAAATGCACTGGTAATTGCAACTGGCGCGGATACAGGGACTTTTCTGAACGGATTTGACCTACGGTTGACGAGGGGGCAAGTCGAGTTTGTGCCTAGTGATAAAGAAATGCAAGATTTAGAAACACTCATTTGCCATAAGGGATATTTCACGCCAAATTACGCAGGATTTCATGCAGTTGGCTCTACCTATGCTAAAAATGATGTGAAAACAGACGTAAGACGGGGGGATACGCTTGAAAACATCGAGACGCATCTCAACGCGATGCCAGATGGTTTTTGGAAACGTTTTCTTGATTCAGCTAGGCAGGCCGATGGCGCATTTTCAAGAGCCAGCATAAGATGTTCAACACCTGATCATCTTCCTATAGTCGGCAATATACCGAATATTGATGCGCAAGCTAATGCGTATGCATCTCTTAAAATAGGCAAGCCTTCTAACGCCTATCCTGCCAATCGCAATAACTGTTTTGTCATTGGCGGGCTCGGATCAAGAGGCTTCACCACAAGCCCGCTATGCGCTGAGCTTTTAGCTTCGCAGATAGCGGGAAGGCCACTACCTATGAATCAAACGCTGTTAAATTCGCTCAACCCGAATCGATACCTAATCAGATCGCTGAAACGCGGAGAATAGTGAATTGCTGCAAACAGGTTCGATGATTTTGGTGAAATTTAACCTAAAACCCTAACCCCATAAACGGTCCGTTCTCTTTAGTAACAATAAACTCAGGCACAGTAAGATGCGCAGATGCCACCACGCGGTTATCACGAATGGATATTATTCTAGCCGACACAAAAGTGCCGCTTGATTTCTCAATTAACGTACCGGATAAAACATGGTCCATGTGCTGTCGCGACGATAACTGCATAATGTCGCGGGAAAATGCCAAATCTCCTCTACGCGAAACAGTCAGTGCGGGTTTGAGCTTGTGATCAATCACAGCAAGTCCGTACTTTTGCATTTCTACAATCATATATTCGGTTAGTTTGTTACCAAATATAGTGGTGTTTTGAAGGCTTTCATCAAGAATAACAAAAGAGCTTACCCCTATCCTAATATCGTCGTTTACTCCTACCGAGTTTTTCATCATTTGCATCATTAGTTGGGCGGCATAATCTTCGAGCCCTTTGTGTGTAAACGTCGGACGATAAAGCGTTGGATTTGCTGATCTATACACGCCACTTAAGCCTTGCTGCATTGGCCCACTTAGTCGTCTGTCTCCTGCATAATTTTGAGTACCGATTAGTCGACTTCCAGCGCCATCTTCATTACTTAACTCTGGTGGTAATTCGCCGGCCAGATTATATTCTTGTCGCATTAAGTCTGCGATAGTCTGTGGTGGTTTGTAACCCGCCATAAGGAGCGCCCCAAGCGCACATCCGCTAAGTAAAACGACAACAAAACACAATATTAATGATCTATACACACACTTAATGTTATTCATTGTGATTATCTCAGCGTTAGCCGCCGCTTGATATGATGCTCACACCGTCAACCACTTCGCTTTGTCGGCTAGAGCTACTTGGGATGAGAGCATCAACGATGTAATATGGAATAAAGCTCTGCGCACTTGCGACGACAACCTTTGATTGCATCCCGAGCATTTTTGCATTGGCAATATATCCACCTTGATGTTTTGTCAATGTTCCAGTTAGCACGTACTGAATTGGCGTGCTTGGAGAAAGATCAAGATAATTACGAGATAGAAAAAAATCACCCGTCTCTGCAACGGTAATAAAGTCCGTTGCTTTGTATTCTACGACCGGCATTCTGAATTTGTGAAATTCGTGAATGAATGATTCGGTCATTTGTTTACCCAATAGATTGGTTTCTTTTAAGTCACTGTCAATTAATACAAAATTCGTGATAGCAACGGGTGTACGTTCGGTTACGTATTCCATATTTGCCACCAAATCTTGAGCCATGTCTCTAACGTAATCGCCTACGTGGTTGACAAAGGGCATACTTGCATACGAGCCTGATGACTTAGACATAATCGGCGGCCGTCTCAGTGCGCCAAAAGCATCTGCCTGCATGTTTGACTGTAAGATCGTGTCTGATGTTGATAACACATCAGGATCTGTAACAGGCGCGTTTGAAATATTGAGCTCCTGATTGTTCCGCTCGTCTGCATCGTCATCACTGTCCGATAACATATCGGACACAAATGGTATTGAAGGCATACTCGAGCAACCGCATATGAGCGTTACGAATATAATTATCATGAAGTACTTCATAGTCTAATCTCCCGACCCAAGTCGCCTAACCTGAGGTTTTTCTGTTCGGTATAACATACCGTTACGTGTTGTTACTTGCTCGTCTCGCCAAAATAACGCAGCAGGGAAAAACTGTGTTGCCGCAGCGATAACATCCTTATTGCGAACGTTTATTATCCTTGCGTTAACCATCGCACCACCCTCCTGCTCGGTCAGCGTGCCGGTAATGTAAAAATCGACATTCTGATTGTTGCGTAAATGCGATAAGTCGCGTGATAGAGCACGATCCGAATCGCTGTTCATAATGATGCTATTTGCTGCTTTAAAGTCCTGAGCAACGAATCCCCTGCGCACTGCTTCTGTTGTTAAGCCTTGCTCCAACTGGTGTCCAAGTAACATTAATGGCCCCTGTTGAGATAAATCTGCGCTAAGCGTCGTGACAGGGACAAAACCGGAAACCGCAAACCTAAATTGCCTATCGGCCGTCAAATTAAAAAACAACTCATTTGCAAGTTGACGCGTAAACATTTCAGAATTTCCAAGTAAATTCGAACTGCTGTCTTGAGCCGGCTCGGCTTGCTGACCTGGCAAAAATGCGCATCCGTTAAGTGACAAAATAACAACAAGACAAGCCACACAAACGACAAATGTAGCCAGATTGTTTAAGTATCTTCTCATTTGCTTTTCTCTAAATGGTTTCAACTGAAGGCAAAAAGCGTCGAACCAAAAGACTCGCTTCCAATTACGTTT
>DDLV01000109.1 GCA_002340325.1 Glaciecola sp. UBA2563
TTCGCAGAGCGCCCAGGGATTGGGTTTACAGCGACTTTCAAATTACTAATAGCTATAATCAAATGAGCAATGTTTATGTTAGCAACACTTAAACAAAACATAACCATATTATATTTTATATAGCAAAGAGCACATGCGGTTTGAATTTCTATTGTATGGTTTTTTTCAGAAAGTGTCTTATTGAAGATGAATAGTTTTGGCAAGTGTAAAGCGAAATAGGAAGAGGCAAAATAAAAATGCACCCGCTGTGGGTGCACTTATTAGTCTGATGATATAAAAATACGTCTGTTAGCGCTTATATCTGACACTATGCCGCATTAGCGTGCTCATCGCTATCTGCCGGATTAACATCGATAAGTTCCATATCAAACGTAAACTCATCTACTCTTACAGCCAACATACGTTTTTCATTGTAGCTATGAAGAATCGTCGCTTCTTCTGCTGTCAAGTCACCCCTGTCGAGTAGAGTATTAACGGCGTTCTCAAATGATACAAATGGAATGACAGGCATTTTGCGAAGTGCTTTCTGCACTTTTGACAACAATGGAAGCGCTGCGTGTTTCGCTTTAAATGCTTGCTCATTAATATCGTTGCCGTCGCCAGGGAAGGTAACGACTAAATGGGTTAGTTGTCGTTTAATGCTTGAGTCTTGCAACGCTGCTTCGGACAGTTCTCTGATCAAATCATCGCTTATCTTGCTGGTTGCACCCGTGTACGTGTTGCTAAGCACACGCATCAACACTCTTGTTGGTGCATTCGGGAAGTTAGCAACAAACTCAGCAATTGCTTTATCCGCTTGACCTAACGACCACTCCATTGCGTATTTAAAAAATGGAAGCGCTTGCTGTCGATCATCAACGCGTTGCTCATAGAATCGAATCGCCGCCATACCAGCATAAACGTAACTGATAACATCCCCTAATCGCGCTGACAACAACTCTGCCTTTTTGAGATCTCCGCCTAATACGAGTAGCGACAAATCGGCAAGTGGTGCAAGTTTTGCGGCCATTGCATTAACGCGTTTTTCATAAGGCCTAACTTCTTTGAACGCAGATTGCTTGTTGCGCAACGTAGGAATATAGCTATTAACCAAACTTCTAAATGCGTTCTTAACGCTGAAAGAAACAGTTTTACCCAATACCTTATTAAATTTTGCGTCAGCGCCGTTTTCATCGCTATGAATCAAATCGACCATTTCTTTTAAGAAAGGGTGACAACGCATTGCGCCTTGACCAAAAATCATCAGGTTGCGGGTTAAAATATTTGCACCCTCAACCGTAATAGCGATTGGCATCACCTGATACCCGTTAGCTAGCGTGTTTTGAGGACCTTTTTGTATCGCTTTACCCGCCTGAACGTCCATAGCAGAATTGCATACATCACGCCCTAGTTCTGTCATGTGATACTTTGCAATTGCCGTCACAACCGATGGTTTTAAACCAATTCCAAGCCCTTCAGTGGTCAACACGCGCATGGATTCGAGTAGGAATGTCTTACCCGCAATGTCAGCGAGCTTTTCTTGAATACCTTCGAAGCGACCAATAGGCAGTCCGAACTGTTCTCTGACAAACGCGTACTCTGCTGTAGATTTGAATGCTGACTGTGCTGACGCCACTCCCATCGCTGGCAGTGATATACCGCGGCCCGCACCTAAGCAAGACACCAACATCTGCCAGCCTTTACCGATATTTTTCTGGCCTCCAATGATGAAATCCATTGGTATGAATACGTCAGTTCCACGCGTAGTGCCATTGTAGAACGTTGCGCCCATGGGGTCGTGACGATTACCAAGTTGCACACCAGGGTGTGATTTTGGTAACAATGCACATGTTATTCCGAGTTCAAGCTCATCGCCTAGCAGTTGGTCTGGGTCAAATACTTTAAATGCAAGTCCCAATACAGTGGCGATAGGCGCAAGAGTAATGTAGCGCTTATCCCAAGTAACGCGAAGGCCGATGACCTCTTCGCCATTGTATTCTCCCTTGGTCACAATGGCAGCATCAGGAATTGCACCCGCATCAGAGCCAGCTTCGGGGCTTGTGAGTGCAAAGCAAGGAATGTCTTGCCCAACGGCGAGTCTCGGTAACCAATAATTTTGTTGAGATTCTGTGCCATAGTGCATCAATAATTCACCAGGGCCGAGTGAATTTGGCACCATCACGGTCACTGCCAGTGCGCTGCTTTTGGCAGCAATCGTAGCAACTATGGTCGAGTTGGCGTAAGGGCTAAATTCAAGGCCACCAAATTTTTTCGGGATGATCATTGAGAAAAACTTCTCTTTCCCTAAAAAGTCCAGAATGTGCTGTGGAATGTGGTTGTCATTCATCAAATCAAAGTCATCAATCATGCCCAAGAGTGTCTTCACAGGTCCGTCTAGGAATGCCTGCTCATCGGCGCTCAATTGACCTGTAGGTATTTGACGTAGGGATTGAAAGTCCGGTTTACCCTGATAGATTGACGATTCGATCCAAACGTCACCTGCATCCAATGCTTCTTGTTCAGTAATGGATATAGGGGGTAACACTTTTTTCAAACTCGTTCTAATACTCATAACGTTCTCCAGCTAACCGCTTAATTAATTTTTACTGTCTTGTCACGGATGTCTCGTCAGCTCATCCGACCAGTTGAGTAAATAAGAACATAATAACCACCAAAGGTCAATTAATTTTTATTTAAGGTAAAGCAACTTCAGAAACGCTTGCAGGAAAGAAAGCAGGTTGGTTGTAATTTGCTTTCATCGGAATAACAACTTTTCAACCAGTTATTACGTAAGAAGAAAGCGAGTGTTTCGTACTGTGCGAGCGATATCAAAATGAAAAATGATTTAGATACAAAAAAACTTCTGCGTGTTTTTGACAAAATTAGACAAAACGGCGAATCCACAGATGGTACATACCGACTTGAAGGGGTTAAAGCATACACCGACTTTGATGGATATACGGTGTTTATCGAAGACGCCTCGGTAAAGCTCTCCTTCGGATTTCACAATCAATACCATTACGATTATGAGAATAAATCACAGCGAGAATCTTTCGATAAGAAAATTGATAACATTGATGCCAGCTATTGATGCTTTGTAGTTCCTTAATTTTCTTTACGTGCTTTTTATTGTCAAAACAGAGTGTTACCTAAAATAGGCGTTATTCTTATTCGATCCTGAATGTTATACTATCGAAACCGATAATAACCGTTGAGTATCGTGGCAAGAAAAGCTCTCAAACCCCCAAAGTTCGAACGTCGATTTTTATATCCTAAATTCTGGCATGTATGGTTAGGTGTTGGCATCCTATACACTATTTCGTGGCTGCCATATCGGATCTTGCTGCTGTTGGGTAAAGGTTTCGGGCGCATCCTGTTGTTGGTCGCGAAAAAGCGCGCGCTGGTTGCGCGTAGAAACCTTCAACTGACATTTCCTCATTGGTCAGACGCGCAAGTGGAAGAAGTATTTCGAGCGAATATCGACCGCACTGGGATGGCGTTATTTGAAACGGCAATGGGATGGTGGTGGCCTGATTGGCGCATAAAAAAACACATGTCATTCGAAGGTGAAGAAAATGTCATGGGGCCGATTAGACAAGGCAAAGGTGTATTCGGGCTTGCTATTCACAACGTCAATCTTGAGTTCTGTTGTCGAGGCATTTCATTCCTTCATCCTAGCATTGCTTTTTATCGCAAACATAATAATCCTCTCGTTGATTATTTGCAGTACCACGGACGAAATCGAGGTAACAAATACATGATTGATAAGCGCAATGCAAAAGCGCTTATTCAAGCAATGAATGAAGGAGAATTATGCTTGTATCTACCGGATCAAGATTATGGGCCTGCGCAAAGTATTTTTGTTCCTTTTGGCGGTGTCGAGAAAACGGCGACGACAACAGCAACAATAATGTTTGCAGAAAGAGCCGACTGCGTGCCCTTGTTATTGTCTCCGATGTACACAAAAGACGGTTATAAATTAAAATTTTATCCAGCGATTGATTATCTTGCCGATACGGATAAAGAACGTGCATTGACTTTGCTCAATCAAGACATCTTATCGATGGTCGAAGAACAACCAGAGAGTTATTTATGGATGCACAAACGATTTAAAACTAGACCACCAGAGGCACCTGACTCGCTATATGAGCACATCAAGTAATGCTAAATTTTGGGTTACGCGCATCGGCGCAATGCTTGCCGTAGTTGGATGTGGTATATCAGTACTTCTGTTTATGCCAGAAAAAGGAGATTCAAGTTCCAGCCAACCTCCGCCAAAGTCAGCTCAGCAAAAAATGGCTGACAACGTAAGCAATTTCTATTCTGAATTTAGGCAAAGCTCTAGAGATCCTATCTCCGAACGTTACGGCGATTATGTCATTGCGCACGCTGTGTCAGATAAGCCGATTAGAGACCAATTGCAAAAGATGCAAGGAAGTAGCTTACCTGATACCGGAAATTGGAGAGGCTCTTTTGAGCGACGGTCGTTTTCTGAAGGAAGTACCTTATTTACAGAGTCACAGGCACACGTGCTGAAAAACGGTATGAACCTGATTTGGTCACTTAATCAAGACTTTATTGTCAAGCATCGTTTTGTGTCTGAAAATACCGTTGCGGGTATGCTAAGTGAAATTGCGTCCGCAGTGGATGCTAATTTTGTGAATACCGTAAAAGTGTACTTTTGCGACGCTAATAGTACATTTGTGGTCACGGACAAAAAAGATGATTACCTTGTTGCAAATTGTAAGTTATTTGAAGACAACGTTTAGTTACTTTTCATCTGCACTAACCCAAATCGTTTATTTCTGAGTCGCGACATCTATTTCGAGATCACCCGTTAAATTTACCATCTTACTTGAACCTTCAATTAACGGTAATTTGTGCTTTCTTTTTAGTCGTTTAATTTTGTATTCGTATTTAAGTGCGGTTGACTTGTCAGCAACGCTTTGCTGATACACCAATTCAAGCGGTGCTTTTCCACGCAGATACTTTGCACACTTGACACCTTGAGAACAGTGTTCAGAAAATCGTCTTTCAACATCAGTTGTGATACCGCAGTAAAGCGTGTCATATTTGGTTTTAATAATATAAATAAACCAAGGCGTTACTGCATTTTTTTCTTTCACTGGTATACTCGACCTCATCTCAGACCAACTTTATAATACTCCGTACCAATGCAAATTCCAGATTTTAGTCGAGCAAAACTGTTAATTGTTGGCGATGTGATGCTGGATCGATACTGGTCTGGAAAAACCGGCCGAATTTCGCCAGAAGCACCCGTTCCAGTGGTGAATGTTAATGATATAGAAGATCGACCAGGCGGCGCCGCTAACGTCGCCATCAATGCTGCCGCCCTAGGTGCAGAGGTCACGCTAATGGGACTTGTCGGCAATGACGATGCAGGATTAAAGCTCGGTGAACAGCTATCTGTGCATGGCGTAACAACAAAGTTTACGTCGGTAAATGACTTCGATACCATCACAAAACTAAGAGTCATGAGCCGCAATCAGCAGCTTTTACGCGTTGATTTTGAAAAGTCATTTTCACACGTTGATAAATCCGAACAGCTTTCCCACTTTGAACAATTGGTGCATGGTGCAGATGTCGTTATTTTATCTGACTATGCAAAAGGTTCACTCAGTCATATTGGCCAGCTAATCGAGATCGCCAAACGCGCAAATAAAAAAATAGTCGTTGACCCTAAAGGCAGTGACTTTTCCAAATACAGGCATGCCACCATTATCACGCCGAATATGAGTGAGTTTGAAGATGCATTTGGTTCTGCAGATAATGAACAGACACTTTTGGAATTAGCGACACAGGCCAGGGAAACCCATGAACTCGATAATATTCTGGTAACGCGTTCAGAAAAAGGCATGACGTTGTTTTCTAAAAATCTCACGCAACACAGCCCTGCGTTGGCAAAAGAAGTCTACGATGTAACCGGAGCAGGAGACACTGTAGTGTCAACACTTGCGTGTGCACTGGCAGTTGAAGCCGATACATCACTTGCCTGTCAACTAGCCAATCATGCCGCCGGCGTAGTCGTAGGAAAATTAGGTACCAGTGCAATCACACCTACAGAGCTTGCTATTGCTGTAAACTCTCATAAAGCTATTGATGGTGGTGTCATGTCGCGTGAACAATTGCCTCTTTCGATTGAACAAGCAAAAAAACGCGGCGAAAAAATTGTTTTCACAAATGGGTGTTTTGATATCTTGCATGCTGGTCATGTCAGCTATTTACAGGAAGCGGCAGATTTAGGCGACCGACTTATCGTCGCTGTCAACAGCGATTCGTCAGTTGAAAGACTCAAAGGGAAAGGGCGGCCAATTAATAGCGTGAATCGAAGGATGGCGGTGCTCGCTGGTCTGCAATCCGTCGACTGGGTAGTCCAATTTGAAGAAGATACGCCATTTAATGTTATTGCCGAGGTTGTACCAGATATTTTGGTAAAAGGCGGTGACTACAAACCTGAGGATATTATTGGTGGGGATATCGTCAGAGATAACGGCGGCGATGTTTTTTCCCTTACTTTCGCAGACGGTATTTCTACCACTGCTATTATCACGCAGATACTTGATTCCCCGAAATAGTGGATTAGTTCGCTAGCTGCAAGTCTACAAACTCTCGATAATGCTCATTTTCCTGGTAGAGTGTTTCATGCGTCCCGTCTGCAATTATTTCGCCTTGATCGAGCACGAAAATCTTATCTGCATTTACGACTGTTGATAATCGATGCGCAATAATCAATGTGGTTTTTTGTTGCATGAGAGAATCAAGCGCTTGTTTTATCATCCGCTCACTTTTTGCATCAAGTGCACTGGTAGCTTCGTCTAAAAGTAAAATTGGCCGGTTTGATGCAATTGCACGCGCTATTGCAATTCGTTGTTTTTGGCCACCAGAGAGTTTGACTCCACGTTCACCCAGCTCGGTTTCGTATTGTTGTGGTAGAGTGTCGATAAATTCATCGGCAAATGCCAAAGAAGCTGCTCGTTTGATTTCGTCTTCAGACAGTCTTGGGTCGCCAAAGGAGATATTGTCATTTACAGTACCGGCAAAAATGACAGGATCTTGTGATACCAACGCAAACTGCGACCGCAGAGCGCTAAGGTCGTAGTCTTCTATTACGTTTCCGTGAATGAGAACTTTGCCTTCGTTGACATCATAAAAACGCATGAGTACGTCAAAAAGCGTTGATTTCCCCGCACCTGAATGCCCTACGAACGCAATTTTTTGACCGCTATTTATCGATAGGTTTATGTTCTTTAGCACGGGCGTTTTATCGTATGCAAACTGGACCTTGTCCAATTGAATTACGGTTTGTGTTTCTGAGAAGCTGTCTAACTTGCCTGTGTCTTTAATTTCACCTTGCGTGTTCAATAACTGTATTATGCGCTCACTTGCGCCTGCCGCTTTTTGGATTTCACCAATGACTTCGCTTACCGTCGCAATTGAACCGCCCGCCATCACCGCGTAAAACATAAATGCTACCAACTGTCCCGCGCTTATGTTCTGTTCGATGACCGCATTTATGCCAATCCACGCGACAAGTATTATGGCCACCATACTGATGAGCATGACACTGGCAATTAACAAAGCTCTGGCCTGAATGCGTTTGGCTGCAATGCTGATAATTTGTTCAATTGCAGCAGTAAATCGGCCTTTCGAGTGAGTTTCACCAGTATAAGCCTGTACAGCTTTGATTTCGTGAAAGTTTTCGTCAACCAAAGTACCCATGCCAGCGACTTTATCCTGACTTTCTTTGGAGTACTTACGTACTCGACGACCAAGTAACTTCACTGGCACTAAAATTAATGGAATCGACAAAAACACATACAACGTCAAGGAGGGGCTTGTCACCATCATCAACACAAGTGCTCCAATAAATACAACACTAGAGCGCAGTGCCATAGAGATGCCGCTACCTATCACTGTTTGTAAGAGTGTTGTATCAGCTGTAAATCGAGAGATAATTTCGCCGGTACGCTCCTTTTCATAAAACGCCGGACTTAGCATGATGAGGTGTTCAAATAGCTTTTTTCTTATGTCAGCTGATACTCGCTCGCCTAACCAAACCATATAGTAAAAGCGTATAAAAGTAGCCACACTACCTAGGCATACGATCATCAATGCACTTATCATGTAGATAGATAGGTTATCTGCATCACCTGTGATCGCATTGTCTATGATCAGCTTTATCCCTTGACCAAGCACCAACCAAGTTGATGCGCCAATACCTAATGCAGTGCTAGCAATAATGACTTGCTTTTTATAAGGTGAAAGGAACGAAATGAGCCAACGCGTGACATTAGGAGTTGGATTTGTCATGTGCATGTTCCTGCGTTCCTAACGGAAAAGACAGAGTGGATGATATCAAGCCTGTTTATTTGAACGTTTTCCAATCGATATCTGTCGATAATAACAACTCTCGCAGAGATAAGGCCCTTGGAATTGCTTTACCTCTGGGCGTCCATCTATGACCACAACACGCCGCAGTCATCACGGACTTGTTCGGTTTTAGTAAGAGGTATCGGGTTTGTTTTGGAATAATTTCAAAATACTCGCCAGTTTTTGAAAACCACCCAAAGTGATTAAGGTGTAATCTGTCAGACACTATGCGGTCAATACTATCTAGCTCGATATGTTGTTCACCTAAGTGCTCAACATAAACGGCGACAACAGCGCCGTAGCGGCTATTGTCACGATACCATTTGATAACCTTATCGGTATCTTGGTAAGTCAACGGGCACTTTCTGGATTGTTTTGCTTGCCAGGAGCCGTTATGAACGTCGACGGCCATTGGTGATCCGTTTTCGAGCATCAGCATGCTCGCATTACGCACATGATAACTCAACCCTTTGAGTTTGCGTTTGAGTAATGCAAGGTCTGCTATATTTGAAGTGGCCAACCGATAAAGCTCACGCTCGTACAATGCAGTATTCAGCTCTGCGAAGTTTGGATACTTCGCAGAGAGATGAAAAATATCGGTCTGAGTTACTGTCTCAGCGCTCACCGCACTCTCAATATTATTGGCCTTTTATTTCTGATATACCATTGTAGACAGCTTTATCGCCAAGTTCACCTTCAATACGCAGTAATTGATTGTATTTTGCAACACGGTCTGATCTACATAGCGATCCTGTTTTAATTTGTCCGGCTGCAGTACCAACAGCGAGGTCAGCAATAGTTGCGTCCTCAGTTTCCCCGCTTCTGTGTGAAATAACAGCGGTAAACCCTGCATCTTTGGCCATTTTGATCGCGTTTAGCGTTTCGGTTAATGAACCGATTTGATTGAATTTGATTAAAATGGAGTTGCCAACACCTTGCTCAATACCACGTGACAGGATCTTGGTATTGGTTACAAACAAATCATCACCGACTAACTGAACAGAATCGCCAAGTTTACTCGTCAAATATGCCCATCCGTCCCAATCACTTTCATCAAGGCCATCCTCTATCGACACAATTGGGTATTGTTCGCAAAGTGAAGCTAGATAGTCGCTAAACCCATTCGCGTCAAAGCTCTTATCCTCGCCACTTAATACATATTTGCCGTCGGTATAAAACTCAGAAGCCGCACAATCTAACGCCAGCGTGATATCTTCTTCCATTTTGTAACCAGCATTGCCTACAGCTTCAACGATAACAGCTAGCGCTTCTGCATTTGAGCTTAGGTTAGGGGCAAATCCACCTTCATCGCCAACCGCTGTATTAAGTCCTTTGGCAGAGAGTACTTTTTTCAAAGCATGGAAAATTTCTGCGCCCATTCGTAAGGCTTCGGCAAAACTTTTCGCGCCAACAGGTTGCACCATAAATTCTTGAATATCGACGTTATTATCAGCATGCTCGCCGCCATTGATAATATTCATCATTGGTACCGGCATAGAATACTGTCCGGCGGTGCCGTTGAGCTCTGCGATATGCGCATAGAGTGGAATACCAGCACTAATGGCTTGTGCCTTGGCTACGGCCAGTGACACTGCGAGAACAGCGTTGGCGCCTAAGTTTTCTTTGTTTTCCGTACCATCAAGATCAATCATGGTTTGATCAATGTCAGACTGATTTGCAGCCTCAGCACCGACAAGCTTTGGTGCGATTTGGTCATTAATAGCTGAAACGGCTTTGAGTACGCCTTTACCTAAATATCTTTTTTTATCACCATCGCGCAGTTCCAACGCTTCGCGGGATCCGGTAGACGCACCAGAAGGGGCGGCAGCCCGACCCATTGCACCGCATTCTAAATATACATCGGCCTCTACTGTTGGGTTACCGCGAGAATCGAGTATCTCTCTCGCTAAAATTCGGCTGATCTTTGCCATTACTTATTCCTCTTTAAAACTAAATCTTATTTGTTTTGCTGCTTGCGATATACATGGGCTGCGGCAATAAAACCGGTAAATAGCGGATGCCCATCGCGCGGTGTTGAATTAAATTCTGGGTGAAACTGACCCGCAATAAAAAACGGGTGATCTTCAAGTTCAATGACTTCTACTAAACGTTTGTCAGTGGATAAACCACTAACAGCAAGCCCTGCATCTTCTATCTGTTTGCGTAAATTGTTGTTAATTTCATATCGATGTCGATGGCGTTCATGTATCTCATTTGAGCCGTAGGTAGTTGCTGCTTTGGTGTTATCAATTAAATGACATAGCTGACTGCCTAACCGCATAGTACCACCTAAATCGTCACTCACATCTCTTATTTCTGTGGAACCTGTTGCATCAAGCCATTCGGTGATCAATCCAACAACTGGATAAGGCGTGTCAGGATCAAATTCTGTACTGTTGGCGTTTTCCATTCCAGCAACGTTTCGAGCAAACTCTATATACGCCACTTGCATGCCTAAACAAATGCCAAGATAGGGAACATCGTTTTCTCTGGCATATTTTGCTGCAGCAATTTTCCCTTCGATTCCGCGTTCGCCAAATCCGCCAGGCACCAAGACAGCATCTAAATGCTTCAATATACTCGGCCCCTTCGACTCAATGTCCTGACTATCGATGTAGTGGATATTGACCGCAAGTTGATTTTTGATTCCAGCGTGTTTGAGCGCTTCGTTCACGGACTTGTAGGCATCGGGTAACTCGACGTATTTACCGATCATGCCGATGTCGACTTCACTCACTGGATTTGATTCAGCATAGAGAACTTGTTCCCACTCACTGAGATTTGCTTCAGGGCAGTCAAGTTTGAACCTGGAAACAACAAGCTCATCCATGCCCTGTGCTTTTAGAGCCGCAGGGATTTTATAAATACTGTCGGCATCTCTAAGTGAGATAACGGCTTTTTCGGCGACGTTCGTGAATAATGCTATCTTTGAGCGTTCATTTGCCGGCAACGCGCATTCTGAGCGACAAACCAAAATATCGGGTTGAATACCGATTGAACGCAATTCTTTTACTGAGTGCTGGGTTGGTTTTGTCTTTACTTCGCCAGATGCTGCGAGATAGGGTACCAACGTTAAGTGCATATACATTGTGTGAGATCGGCCAAGTTCTGTCCCAAGCTGCCTAATCGCTTCAATAAAAGGTTGAGATTCGATATCACCAACAGTACCGCCTATCTCAACAATAGCGATGTCATTTCCCTCACCACCAGCAATTACACGGCGCTTTATCTCATTGGTAATATGAGGAATAACTTGAATGGTTGCGCCTAAATAATCACCGCGCCTTTCTTTGCGCAAAACTTCTTCATAAACTGCACCCGTTGTGAAGTTGTTTTTCTGGCTCATGCGCGTGCGTATAAATCGTTCGTAATGGCCAAGATCAAGATCGGTTTCGGCGCCGTCATCCGTTACAAAGACTTCGCCATGCTGGATTGGGCTCATTGTTCCGGGGTCAACGTTGATATAGGGATCGAGTTTTAACATGGTAACCTTGAGACCTCTTGCTTCAAGGATTGCGGCGAGGGATGCGGCCGCTATGCCTTTGCCAAGTGATGAGACAACACCACCGGTGACGAAAATATAGTTTGTCATTTTTGATCCAGCAATTTGACGTTTAATTCAGAATGGTAACTGCAACTACCAAATGTTACATGCATAGAACCACGTAACCGATGGGCGGTTAGTATAACTATTTTTGTCTATGCTAGACAATCCAAAAATGGCACCAGATGTATTTATTTTTAAAACCAGCAGTCGTTTGTAGCCTTTTGATCATTCACAATTTGCTTTTTAATTCGTACAAAAGTTCAAGTGCCTGTTTTGGTGTCAATCCATCCACGTCTAACGCTTGTACCGTATCCTCCAACCAATGTGACATGTTTACTGGTAGCGTTTGTTGTTCAGGTGATTCGTGCAGTTTGCGTTTGCTTATCTGATCTGGATGAGACGTTTGGCTTCGTTCAAGTTCGAGTAACTTGTCTTTTGCAAGACTTAGTACAGACGTTGGAACACCGGCGAGTTTAGCAACTTGCAATCCATAGCTTTTGTTTGCTGCACCTAACTGCACTTGATGCAGAAACCTAATCGTATCCTCATGTTCAATTGCTCTTAGGTGGACGTTTTTAATCGATGAGATTTCATCGGCTAAATGCGTAAGTTCAAAGTAGTGCGTGGCAAACAGTGTAAAGGCATTAATATGCAGAGCAAGTTGTTTGGCGCAAGCAAAGGCTAGCGACATGCCATCATAGGTGCTCGTACCTCTGCCTATCTCATCCATCAAAACCAAACTATTAGCGGTTGCATTATTGAGAATATTTGCCGTTTCGGTCATTTCAACCATAAAAGTAGAACGACCCGATGCTAGGTCATCTGCGGCGCCAATGCGGGTGAAGATTTTGTCAATGATACCGATGCGCGCATTAACGGCAGGAACACCGCAGCCTAAATATGACAACAGCACGATAAGCGCAGTTTGACGCATGTACGTGGATTTTCCACCCATGTTCGGCCCCGTTATCATCAACATTTGCGTTGAAGGATCAACCAGCAATGGGTTGGCAATAAACGGCTCTTTCATAACTGCTTCGACGACAGGGTGACGGCCTTGGTCATATGCAATCACACGATCTTGATTTAGCACTGGAAGCGTCCAATCCAAACGTTGGTTGCATTGGGCAAAATTTGTCAATACATCCAATAACGCCAAGTGCCGAGCACTTTGCATAAGTGCCTGTATATAAGGGCCAAATTCATCAAACAGTGCCTCGTAAAGTTGTTTTTCGAGAGCTAGGGCCTTCGATTGACTTTGCAACACTTTATCTTCGTGAGACTTTAATTCAGGAATAATAAATCGCTCATTGTTCTTTAAGGTTTGACGCCGCACATATTCTGCAGGCACAGCATCAGCGTTTGCTCTGCTAACTTCAATAAAGAACCCGTGAACCTTGTTATAATTAACACGCAAGGTCGCGATACCTGTGCGCTCTCTTTCTCGTTGTTCAAGCTCATCTAAGTAACTGGTTGCGCCATCTGCGAGTGCACGAAGTTCATCAAGTTCTTCGCTGTAGCCTGCTTTGATAACGCCACCTTCACGTATAACGACGGGAGGGTTTTCTACGATTGCGCGCGCTAAAAGCGACGTCAATTCAGGAAACTCACCAATATTGTCTTTAAAGTTTGTGATCAAATCAGCTTCATTTGCATCATCTATGTTGTTCAAATGACGTTGTATATCTGGCAGCGCATCAAGTGTCACAAATAACCTTGAGAAGTCCCTAGGTTTCGCTGTTTTTAATGCGACTCTTGAAAGGCAGCGCTCCATATCGCCAATACGCTTTAACGTTGATTGTAATAGCTCACTATCGCTGTTTGTTATTGCCGCGACGGCTTGTTGTTTTTTTTCAATCGTTTGATGGCTTTTTTCTGGTGAATGGATCATTCGTTGTAATAATCTGGACCCCATTGCTGTTTTGGTGCCATCAAGCACACTAAGCAACGTATTTTCAATACCGCCTGACAGGTTTCTTGTTAACTCAAGATTACGTTGAGTCGCGGCATCCATTTGCAAATATTGATTTGCACTATCATGTGTAATCGATTGTATATGCGCTAGGTGCGTTCGCTGTGTTTCGGCGACATATTGCAACAGGCATCCTGCACTTTTAATCGCGATTAAGTCATCCGGTATACCAAATCCATCTAAGTTCAATGTACCAAATTGCGTCTGAAGTTTACGTCGCGCAGTGTCATAGTCAAATTCCCAAACAGGCCTTTTGCGTAGACCATTGATAGTTTGAAAACAGTCAAAGCTGGGCATATCTTCCGCATATAGCAGTTCAGCGATATTTAATCTGCTTAAGTTTGCTTCAAGGCTTTCTATGGTATGACAGTCGTTTACTGAAAACTGCCCACTGGCTAAATCAATGTACGATAACCCAAAGGTGTTCCCAGCCATGCATATTGAGGCCAATATCGCCTCGGATTTTTCTTCCAATAATGCTTCGTCAGTAAGGGTGCCAGGGGTAATTATCCTGACAACTTTCCGGGCAACTGGGCCTTTGCTGGTGGCGGGATCACCAATTTGTTCGCAAATAGCTACCGACTCACCTAGTTTGACTAGCTTCGCCAAGTAATTCTCAGCAGCATGATAGGGGACACCGGCCATAGGGATTGGCTCGCCCGCTGACTTTCCTCTGGCAGTAAGCGTTATATTAATAAGCTCGGAAGCGCGTTTCGCATCGTCAAAAAACAACTCATAGAAATCACCCATGCGATAAAACAGAAGAATGTCAGGATGTTCTGCCTTGATTTTTAGATACTGCGCCATCATCGGCGTATGGCCACTGACTTTGGCATTTGAAGAGTTCATTGGCATGTTTATTTGGCTTTTTATTTTTTTTGTTGCTTGGCATAGATTCGTCTCGAATAACACCGAATATAGCACTTGAGATTTCCATGTTTGTTGATAGTGTAAGACAAAAGACAATTATGCTCTACCGAAAAAACGATGCACGATAGTACTGAACTTGCTAAGCGCCTTGGCCAAAAATTACTTGCACAAAACAAGACCGTTACCACCGTTGAATCATGCACCGGTGGTGGAATAGCAAGTGCGATTACTGACATCGAAGGTTCAAGTCAATGGTTTCAACAAGGGTTTGTCACCTACTCTAATGAGGCTAAACAAGCTGCTGTTAAGGTATCAGCGAAAACATTAAAAGACTATGGAGCAGTGTCTAAACAAACCGTCGAGGAGATGGCCGTAGGTGCGTTAGGCATCGCAAATGCTGACATAGCAATTTCGGTCAGTGGTATTGCTGGTCCAGGTGGGGGAACTCCTTCAAAACCCGTTGGTTTGGTATGGTTTGGTATTGCGCATCGAATACCAAAACCTATGAAAGTTTCAGACCGTAATAAGAATTTTTATTGCCAGCATGAAAAAATTAACGTGACAGGTTTCAAACGAAATTTCGACGGGGATAGACACATGGTGAGGAACCAAGCAGTAATCACAGCACTTGAAAAACTGATCGAGAGTTTAGTTAACTAGCAACGGTTGTTGATGTAATAATAGAAATTCGGTGTATACACACAACAACAAATGAACAAGTAAATGAGTGAAGTTTTAATTGCCTGTAAATTCATACAGTTATAAAAAATCTGTTTTTACACGTTGAAACTGTATGAGTATACAGTATACTTCCGATATAAATGATTAGATGTCTGCTAAAAAATTTGAGGCAGCGATACATAAAACCGTTTAAAACTACAACAATATACTCAAGGAAAAAATCGTGAAAGATAATAAAAGCCAAGCCCTAAACGCAGCATTAGGTCAGATCGAAAAACAGTTCGGGAAGGGCTCAATTATGCGATTGGGTGATAACCAGGCAATGGATATTGAATCTATTTCTACCGGTAGTCTTAGTATCGACATAGCGCTTGGTATCGGTGGACTTCCTTGCGGTCGTGTTGTTGAAATTTACGGTCCAGAATCGTCTGGTAAAACGACATTGACACTTCAAGTCATAGCGGAAGCGCAGAAAGCTGGAAAAACCTGTGCATTTGTCGATGCTGAGCACGCGCTCGACCCTGTCTATGCTGAAAAATTGGGTGTTAACATTAACGATCTTCTCGTGTCACAACCAGATACTGGGGAACAGGCACTAGAAATCTGCGACATGCTTGTTAGATCGGGCGCTGTGGATGTTGTGATTGTCGATTCTGTAGCAGCTTTGACACCGAAGGCGGAAATCGAAGGTGACATGGGAGATTCTCATGTAGGCCTACAAGCAAGACTGATGTCTCAAGCATTACGAAAATTAACAGCAAACATTAAACGCTCGAATACACTGTGCATATTTATTAACCAAATTCGTTTGAAGATAGGGGTTATGTTTGGAAATCCTGAGACGACTACGGGTGGAAATGCGCTTAAATTCTACTCTTCTGTGCGTTTAGATATTCGCAGGACGGGCGCAATAAAAGAGGGTGACGAAGTTGTTGGTAATGAAACGCGCGTAAAGGTAGTTAAAAATAAAGTGGCACCTCCGTTTAAGCAGGCTGAATTTCAAATCATGTACGGCGCGGGTATCAGCAAAGAAGCTGAGCTTATTGATATCGGTGTGGCACAAAAATATGTCGAAAAAGCAGGCGCTTGGTACAGCTACAATGGCAATAGAATAGGGCAGGGAAAAGCCAACGTTGTTAAGTATTTAAAAGAACACCCAGAGATTGCAAACGAATTAGAGGCAAGAATACGAGAGGCGTTATTAATGCCGAAGACAAAACCCGCAGAGACACCTGAACCTGTTAGCGCAACACCCTAGCACTTAACCCACCTTTTGGTGGGTTTTTTATGCATTAAAGTCAACATGTTCGTGAATATTTTGCCAGTTTTCGGGAAACTTACCTTGAAGTAAGTATGAAAATGCAATCAGTTCCGCAATCACGACATAAAGTTCCTCGGGTATTTCTTGCCCGAGATCTAACGTAGCAAGTGCTTGGACGAGTGTTTCATCTTTGTGCGTCATTATGTCGTGTAACTCGGCAATAGAAATGATTTCTTCGGCTGCTTTACCGTCGCCTTTTGCAATAACTTCCGGTGCTGATTTTTTTATCTTATTGACGTATCTTAATGCGACAGCCTTCTTGATCGAATTTTTATCATAAGTTTCCATTAAGACATTCCCCGAGCATTATTCACCCCCCTGTAGGTGCTATCTGTTTGGTTTTGTTGATTGGAGGGCGGTTCGGTGTTTTTAGAGAAATAACAGTATTGTTCGGTTACCTGTAATCCGAGTGCTGTTAGTCTGTTAGTAAGTTTTGGCAGTAACTTGTTGGTCTTTTTCATTAATGCTATTTCACTGGCATACAGATTTAATTTGATTGCTCCTCCGGCTAGTTTTACTTTTGCCAGAACGTCACCCTCTTCACCGATATCTAGCCGCATGTCTATAAGCCAGGATTTTTGATAAGTGTTTTGCGCGCTTGAGGGATCTTCATCTTCGATGGCACGGATCCTCAGTTCAATATCTTTATGCTGCGGGTTCAGAATGTTGGGAAGTGTGAAATAAAACGCGTCTTGCTGTTGCAAAGTTGATTCGAGTGTTCGCAATGCATTTGAATGCTGACGCGCGGTGGTGCTGCGCAGCGCGCGAATCAATTCATTGTTAGCATCTAATTTATCTAATTCAGCTGCGGCATTTCTGATAGTTGATGCGTTTGTTGTTGCACTCATATTTTGTACAAAATTTCTCAAACTAGGAAAGTTTGCCAGGCTATTTTTTAATTCTACATCCAGCTTGGATAATAACCTCAAGCTCAGCATATTAATGAGGCCTTCAACCATAGAATCTTTATTAGACACCATACTCGTTGCAGGTGAAGTTAGGGTTGAGCTTTGTGAGCCTGGAAGTTGATCTTGCAATAGTTGCCTTACCAGATCTGATGAATACACAGATTTAACACTTTCAGGATTAACAAGGTCATCCATAAACGATGAACTAACAGCACTAAAGTTTCCGGATTCTACGGGATTATCATTTCTAAGTGGAGTTTTAGCTAAGTTATGCTGAAGAGTTGCGCTGGCGGTCGCATTATTGGCGCTTGGATGCTTTGCCATAGAATTTATAGACAAAGTATCACCAGATAAGGCAGTCAACCTTAGCGTGTTTATGAGATTTTTACCCATCACTTGCTGCATAACATCGTATGATTTCGTTGATGTTTTTTCTATCGACTCTGCGAGAAGATTAAGCGCTTTAGAATACCCATTATCTGAGTCTACAGTTCGATCAGAAATCTGCGTTAGTGTTTCAGCCAACTGTTTTCTGATTTGCGCAGGTTTTATCTCTTTAGTATCGGTAGTCTCGGGGCCGGTAGAAGAAAACGCAGTGTCTCTCGACTCTGCATTATTGACTAAAACACTGGGCCTGGCTGCAAGTTGATTAGACTGTGGCTTTTTTGATAAACCAACCTGGTCTATAGTCTGCAGTAAAGTAGATGGAGGGCTGTTTTTATCATTTCGCAATATATTTTGTGCACTTGTTAAAATAGTGGTGGGCTTCTCGTACAATAATAGATTTGGAAAAGAGCTTTTTCCGTTTTGCTGTCTAATCAACACAGCTTGTACATCGGCTTCATTCGCTTTGAGTGTAGTTTCCTGACTATTGCTAAAGGTCTTTAGAAGTTTTTCGTCCGGTCTGAAAACAATGCTACTTTGTCTCTTAAAAGGAAATTCTGAGTTAAAGAAATTTTGCTTAAATGCCCGTTCAATAGCTATGTTGTCAGAAACCGTCAAAGATTCGTTTATTCGACGCAAAACGTTTGTGGGTAATCTAGCGTTATCCAATTCCAGCGTATCTATAACTGCACGTGCCCCGCCTACAACTGGTTTAATCGTTGCCGTTAGAGCAATATCTGCTTGCCCATTCGTTTTAAAAATCGACTCTTTCGGTAAGGGGACTAATGCATTTATTGTCTTTTGAGTATTGGCTAATTTAATCTGAAGAGCGATTTCATCTTGATTCGTTTGTTTTACAGTTGCCGATGACGCAACAATAACACGCTGGTTAAGCAATGATTTTTCTGAATTTTGAATCAACCAATCGATCAAAGTGCTTTGCAGACGTGGAGTATTAACAGCGATATCGACAACGGGTTTGATATTCGCTTTGTTCAGCTCCGAGATGCTTGTATCGGGCCATCCAGTCGATAATTGACGCAGTATAGGCGTGGATAGACCGCTTTCTTTAAATTGTGTAACAGGTGGAATAGCATTTTCAATGACGACGAGTTTAGCTGTGTTATTTTTTATTGCAGTGAGCATAACGATATCGCCTTTATTTAGCTCTCCTTTTATCTCTAGCGAAGACACCGGCAGTGAAAGTCGTTCTTGACTTCCCTCTATCTGCAATAACAAATTGTTGCTGTTTACGCTTAATACTCGCATCGTAATTGCGTTTGTGGATATATTTGTTCGAGCGTTATTATTATCAGGCACGATATTGGGCCCAACGCTATTTGCGTCGGCACTTACAGCGCGTTGTTCAACCCCAGAATAAGCAGTCTTTCTTGTCGTGGGTATAGAATATTGATGTATGTTATTCGATTGCATAACAATGCTATCGACTGGTTTTCAATTTCCTGCTGCTCAAATTAGAAACAAAGATAAACAGTCTCTTCCTAATGGCACTAATGTCTCACTGATATTGCAAGCAAAGTAAGATATATAATTGCTTGAATCTATTGTTTTTGTGGTAATATCTGCGCATATTTCAGGGATTGTTATGCTCTCTCTTTCGCGGATTAGCAATTGGTGAAGAGTCGCAACACCAAAGATGTTTTTTGTAATTTCCGCAGTCTGTTTGGAGTTGAAAAGGGGAATTGTGAACGTTGTTGAGCTTAGAGATATAAGTTGCGAGAAGCAAAATCGACAGTTATTTAGCGACTTAAATCTTGTAGTAAATAAAGGCGAACTTGTGTTGTTGCGAGGTGAAAACGGCGCGGGTAAAACAAGTCTGTTGCGAATACTCGTTGGCCTTTCACAACCTCAAGATGGAAGCGTTTTGTTTTGCGGCGATGTTTTAGATTCTTCAGATGACGTTATAAGATCCTTGATATACGTCGGTCATAAACCGGGTAATAATCCAACGCTGTCAGCACTAACGAATTTAAAATTCTGGGCGGCTCAACGACAACTCGACGTTAATAACTCAACTATCCTTGAAACGTTAGAACATTTGCAATTAGAAGGTCTTGAAGATTCTCCCACACGATTTTTGTCTGCAGGTCAACAAAGGCGGGTAGCACTAGCGAGGCTTTGGTTACAAATCGACGCCAAACTTTGGGTTTTGGATGAACCCTTTACTGCACTAGATGTAAAAACCGTCGAAATGCTTAGTCAACACATTGGTGAGTTTGTATCCAATGGCGGTGCCGTTATTATGACATCGCATCAGGCGGCAACCATAAAATGTCCTCAACGTGAATTCACATTGGAGTATTGTTGGTAATGGGCGTCGTATTTTCAATTTTTCAGCGAGAAGTGCTGATTGCCTACAAACAAGCATCTGAAATTATCCAACCGCTTGTGTTTTTCATAATAGTTGTCAGTTTGTTCCCCCTTGCTATAGGGCCGGGGCCTGAAATTCTGCAAAGAGTATCTGGCGGAGTTATTTGGGTGGCCGCAATTCTATCGCTGTTATTGGGCATTGAGCGATTATTTCGGGACGACTTTAATGATGGTTGTATGGAACAATACATGATGTGCGGTACATCTTTAAGCATCATCGTTGTCGCCAAAGTTGCTGCCCACTGGATATTGAATATCTTACCATTACTGTTACTTAGCCCATTGTTGGCGTTGTTTTTGAATATGACAATGGACATGTATTTGGTCTTGATACTGACGCTTTTAGTCGGCACACCGACTATTTCGCTGATAGGTGCTATTGGTGTCGCGTTAACAGTAAGTTTGCAGCGTAGCGGCGTCCTGTTACCGCTGTTACTGTTACCATTCTTTATACCGTTGTTAATTTTTGCCACTTCCGCCATTGAATCGGCGTCATTACAATTACCTTATGGGTTTCAAATTGGTATTATGTTGGCGATGTTTTTGCTGGTATTAGCGCTGGCGCCGTTTGCAATAAGTTATTCTTTAAGGGTGAGTCAACATTGATGTTTATAAAATGGTTAAATGAATTTGCCAAACCTGATCGCACTTATATGCTTTGCAATCAGCTATTGCCTTGGTTTGTTGGCACAGCTCTGGTAGCGCTTCCATTGGGGATGATTTGGGGGTTAGCTTTCGCTCCTACCGATTACCAACAGTTCGACGTTTATCGGATCATCTATATCCACGTACCAACAGCGGCACTGTCTCTTACGACCTATGTCGCAATGGCTGTTGCGGGCTTCGTGGCACTTGTTTGGCAATGGCGCACGGCGTTAACAACAATGATAGCAATTGCGCCAGTTGGTGCAGTCATTACGCTTATCTCGCTGATAACAGGCGCAGTTTGGGGCAAACCCACCTGGGGTACCTACTGGATTTGGGATGCTCGTCTAACCTCACAATTAATTTTGTTGTTTTTATATATTGGTGTCTTTGCGCTGTATTTATCGTTTGAAGATAAATTACAGGGGGGCAAAGCGGCAGCGGTTTTAGCCATTGTTGGTGTCATTAACATCCCGATTATTAAATACTCAGTTGAGTGGTGGAATACGCTGCATCAAACCGCTTCTATTAGTAAGTTAGATCAACCATCAATGCCGCCTGATATGTATATCCCTCTGCTTATTTGCATGGTCGGTGTCGCCGCCTTTATTGGAACTTGCGTCTTGTTCAGACTGCGCAGTGAATTAATAAAGCGCGATGCGCATCGCCCGTGGGTCAGTGAATTTATGAAAGATGAAAACAGCCCTTTAAATGTCATCCCGATGATAAAGATTGCCATCACGATTGGCATCGTTGCTGCGGCACTAGTGCTGTATTCTATGTTGGGTCAAGGCTTTAAGTTCGAAGATATGAATGCGTTTTTCGATATGGGGGGACGTGGACTATTTGTATGGCTGTCATTTGGTATCGGCCTTGCTCTTATGCTGTTGGTGCTCAGTCACTCCATTTTAATGAACCGATTTGTAAGACTGAATGTCGAAAAGCAACAAGCAAGGGCTGAACGAATTATGGCTGCGAGACAGAAACGCAAGAAGCAAGTACAAGAGGTACAGAATGAATCCAAGGCGTAAGAAGCGGCTGCTGGCCGTTACAAGTGTTTTAGTGTTGGTTGCCGCTGCTACTACTGTCATGTTGTTTAGTTTGTCCGGCAGTATTGATGTGTTTTACACACCGACAGAGATACATGAAGGTAAAGATAGCACTGGACAAAAGCCACTTGTCGGGCAACGCATTCGCATTGGCGGGTTAGTGGTACCGGACAGCGTCGTACGAGACGGTGAATCACTTGCTGTGCGATTTGATCTAATGGACACAGGACCGAAAGTAACTGTTGAATTTAATGGAATTCTGCCAGATCTATTCAGAGAAGGGCAAGGAATTGTCGCAACTGGCACCCTGCAAACTCCCACGCTGATTGTTGCTCAGGAAGTCTTGGCCAAACACGATGAAGAATACATGCCGCCTGAGTTAGCTGAGCAGCTCAAAGGAATGGGGCATTTAAAAACGGAAGAGGGAGGATACTAGAGGTGATTGGAGAACTTGGTCATTTATCGCTGGTTATTGCGCTGGTTTTATCGATTCTACTTGCGGTTTATCCTCTTTACGGCGCGCAAACCAGCAACAATACCCTTATGTCGTTGGCGCGACCTTTGTCTTATGCACTTTTCACGTTTACATTACTGGCTTACATTGCGCTAACTTACGCGTTTGTTACCGATGATTTCAGTCTGAATATTGTTGCTCAAAATTCAAACAGTAAATTACCCATTTATTACAAAGTTACTGCGGTATGGGGTAATCACGAAGGCTCATTTTTACTTTGGGTGCTTATCTTTTCTATCTGGACGATAGCAGTAGCGCTGTTTTCAAAGGGAATTCCCGAAAAAATGCTGGCGCGCGTATTGTCAGTGCTTGGTATGGTAAGTATTGCGTTTTACTTGTTCATGCTTATTACCTCCAATCCATTTGAAAGCATGCTGCCTTACTTCCCAGTAGATGGGCGTGATTTGAATCCGCTTCTCCAAGATTTCGGCATGATTATTCATCCGCCAATGCTATATATGGGGTACGTTGGCTTTAGTGTTGCATTTGCGTTTGCAATAGCGGCCTTGATTGGTGGGCAACTTGATTCAACTTGGGCCAGATGGTCTCGGCCATGGACGATAGCTGCATGGGCATTTTTGACCTTAGGTATTGCACTTGGCAGTTGGTGGGCATACTACGAGCTTGGCTGGGGCGGCTGGTGGTTCTGGGATCCTGTTGAAAACGCTTCATTTATGCCTTGGCTAGTAGGAACTGCACTTATGCATTCACTAGCAGTCACGGAAAAACGAAAGGTGTTTAAATCCTGGACTGTTCTACTAGCGATTTCAGCGTTTTCATTAAGTTTGCTGGGCACGTTTTTGGTCCGTTCAGGTGTTCTAGTTTCCGTACATTCATTTGCTTCTGATCCTGACAGGGGATTGTTTATCCTTGGTCTTCTAATATTGGTCATTGGCGGAAGCCTGCTGCTTTATGCCGTGCGTGCTTCGCAGTTAAAATCAATCGGTCGTTATGAGACTTTCTCGCGCGAAATGATGTTAATCGGTAATAACGTGCTGTTATGTGCAGCAACTGTAGTGGTTTTATTGGGAACGCTTTTCCCATTGATTCATAAAGAAATAGGGCTTGGCAGCATATCGGTGGGCGCGCCTTTCTTCAACCAAATGTTCACGCTTTTAGTTGTGCCTTTTGTGTTTTTTATCGGAATAGGTCCATTATCGAGATGGAAACGTCAGCGTGCTTCTGAACTCCGCAATCAAATGGTGCTTGCGTTTGCCTTGGCGATGGGCGCCGGGTTGGTGGTTAATTTCAGTTACGATGAGCCGACTGCGTTAGCGCTGTTGGGGTTGGTCATGAGTTTTTGGATACTAATAACAACTGTGATGGAAATAAAACAGCGCACGGATAACCCTAACAAAGACATATCTTTTACACAGTCATTAACAAAATTGACGCGCAGTCACTGGGGAATGGTGCTTGGACACGTCGGATTTGCGGTATGTTTGATCGGTATCACACTTGTCAGTAACTACGAGCTGGAAAAGGATGTTCGAGTAGAGCCGGGCGATGTTGTCACAATTGCTGACTATGAAATTCTTTATACAGGTGTTGAAAATATACAAGGTCCAAACTACATAGCGGATCGAGGCGTCTTCGATATCTTTAAAAATGGCAATCTTGTTAATCATCTTGAGCCTGAAAAACGATTTTATATTGTGCAACAAATGCCAATGACAGAAGCTGGTATCCATACGACACTTACTCGCGATTTGTTTGTTGCGATGGGCGAGCCGCTGGATGATGGTGCTTGGGCGGTCAGGTTATACTACAAACCTTTTGTGGTCTGGATTTGGGGCGGCGCGTTTATTATGTGTTTCGGTGGTATTTTATCGATAAGTGATAGGCGCTACCGCATCAAAAAAGTCGCCAAAGTAAAAGCAGCGGTTACTGACAGTACTGTGGGTGTAAGTGCGGAGAGTCGCGCATGAAACGACTGTTGTGGTTTTTGCTGCCACTGTTCCTTTTTCTTCTAGTTACTGTGTTTCTGTTTAAAGGCCTGTATTCAGATCCTCATGAAAGAGATTCGATGGCGCTTGAAAGGCACTTCCCACCATTTAAATTACCGGATTTGATGGATGATCAAATCTCTCACACTAATGATATCTTTGACGGTCAAATGACCTTGGTAAATGTATGGGGCGTTTGGTGTATTACCTGCGCGGTTGAGCTGCCTTACCTAACGCAGCTCAGTGAAGAGGGCTATAGGTTCGTTGGGTTATACTACGATCAAGATCTTGATCCTGATTTTGGTGAAAAAACTATTTCTCGCGTTCGCACCGAGGTTGTAGACATGCTGGGTAGGTTTGGCGACCCGTTTGAATTTAATATATTTGATGTTTATAGAGACACCAGTTTGGATCTCGGGGTCACGGGTGCGCCAGAGACATTTCTCGTTGATCATAAAGGTGTTATTAGAGTGCACCATCTAGGCGATGTGAATGAACGGGTATGGAATGGAAAGTTTTTACCGATCGTAAAAACGATCGAAAACGAACTTGCTGAAGAACGCATTAACTAGAGACCGCCAGCATGAACACATTGTTAGTTAAGTCATTATTTTTGTTAGCTTGGTTTTATTTTATCGGGCTAGTTAATGCTCAAGAGATGCCTCCATCTGAACAAAGAGCTGTGCCGAAAGACTACGCGGAAAATTACGCGTTTACTGACCCTGAAGAGCGAAAAGTTTTCTTAAAACTTACCAAAGAATTGCGTTGTCCTAAGTGTCAAAATCAAAATATTGCAGACTCCGACGCGATGATCGCACACGATATGCGTCGTAAAGTTTATGAACTGATGCAAGAAGGCAATAACGAAAAACAAGTGATTGACTTCATGAAAGTCCGCTACGGTGATTTTGTTCACTATCAACCGCCTGTTACAGGCGCAACTATTTGGCTTTGGCTAGTGCCCATTCTATTTGTCCTTGGCATGATGACGCTATTTATTTTTCGTCGAAAGCCGCCTCAGGATATTTCAATGGATGAAAAATTAGCGAAAGCCGACGAAATACTAAACAAAATTGATTAAAAACTGCGCTAGGGATGATAGGTGAATAACTTTTTTATAATCGCAATAGTACTTCTAGTGCTTGCGGTTCTTTTCGTATTTGTTCCATTGCGAATAAAAGCAAAAAAACAGCAATTGGAAATTAGCAATGCCAATGTCATCAAACAGCGTATTGAAGAGTTAGAAGTAGAAGTCGCACAAGGACTTATTACTGAAAAAGACAAAACTACATCGATTAAAGAGTTAAAACTCGCGCTAGTCGATGAGACAGAAAACGAAAGCAATGAATCGTCAGTGACGACTTCTTCACAATTAACGATTTTACTTTCGATTCCGGCAATTGCCGTTGGCATATGGGTATATATTCAGACCAATCATTTGGATGAACTGAAAGAGTACAAACAAGTACTCTCAGAGGTTGAGGCATTGTCTCAGAAAGTGCTTTCTGACAATGGTCAAGAGGTCACAGCTAACGACTATGCGAAATATGCGCTTATAATTAGAGAGCGATTGCGCGAGGCACCTGACGATGCTCAGGGTTGGATGTATCTAGGTCAGACACAATTGGCAATCGGTAGAATTGACGATTCCATTGCTGCCTTTGAGAGAGGGCTTAGATTAACACCAAATGACATCGATATGCGAGTTAGGTTCGTTAATGCTCTTATTGCAAGCGGCTCCGAGACGTCATTGAATAAAGCGCAGAGACAGATGGATCTGCTTATTGCCCAACAACCGAATAATCGTCAACACCGTCTGCTACAGACAGTTGTTGCGGCTCAACGCAAAGATGCAATGCGCGCAGGCCAAAACTTTGCCATGATCAAAGACCAGCTTACTGTTGATAGCGATTTTTACAGGTCTCTGGTAACGCAGCTACGCAATATTGGCGTGGATGAGGTGTTGCTTGACACTGACGTAATGGTTGCAGCGTTGGAAACTACTGCCGTCAACACTGAAATTAGCATCTCTAATGAGTTATTAGAGAAAGTGCCAGATGAAGGTTTTCTTATACTATTTGCTCAGGACGCACTCTCGGGTTCGCAGGTGCCATTAGCGGTTAAACGTATTGAAATACCCGAATTCCCTGCTAGATTGAAATTGACTACAGATGACGCCATGTTACCCAACATGACTATAGATACCGCAGAACAGATTAATATTACTGCACGTATCTCTAAAGACGCGGATGTTGCGGTTTCAAGCGGCGAGCTACAAGGTGTACTTGAAAACGTGTCGGCAATAAAAAATGAGGCAATCTCAGTAAAACTAATAATAAACCAGGAATTATAAGTGAGTATAAAACACCTTTTTATTTTGGTGGCGGTGCTAGGGACATTTGCGTGTGCAAGCAATCCGGCGCAGCAAACAAGCACCGAACCCAGCAATAGTGCTGACCAAATAATTGACGAAAACGAAACTAATGACGTTGACCCATTTATATCGGTCAACCGCGTTATTTGGGATTTTAACTATGACGTATTGGATAAATACATCCTTAAACCAGTAACTCAGGGGTATGTAGCAGTAGTGCCGCAACCGATTAGAACTGGACTTTTAAATGCTTCTGAGAACTTAGAAGAGCCATTCAATCTGGTTAACAATTTACTAGAAGGAAGCTTTCATCAATCAGCGGTGAATTTTAGTCGTTTCATCGTGAATTCGACGATAGGTGTTTTGGGTATATTCGATGTGGCGTCAACGATGGATCTCGAGCCTACTAAGGAGGACTTTGGTCAAGTCTTAGGCGTATGGGGATTGGATACGGGACCCTACCTAATGTTGCCCGTTTTGGGACCAAATGAAGTACGGGGCACCACAGGACTAATCGTTGAGGGTATTGCGACTAGCAATGTATACAGCGATCCAATTTCAATTGGCAGCAGGGTAGTTGGCTTGCTGGAATCTCGGGCCGCGCTTATAGATCAAGAAGAAACACTCGAAAGAGCGCTTGATCCTTATTTATTCGTGAGAGATGCGTATTTCCAAAACCTAGCATTCGAAGTAAAAGATGGGCAGTTTGAAGAAAAATCTGAAGAGGAAGCATTGCAGGAAGAAGAAGACTTTTCGGATTTTGAGGATTTACTCAACGATATATAAATAGGCTCAGTGCGGGAATATAGTTTTACGTAAGATTTTAATCATTCTATGCAATTCAAGTTAGGCCATAATAAAGACGCTGCGAGCACATCCTTGTGACGCTTGGCAAAAAACATCCTTGTTTTTTGACACTTTATTATGGCCTAACTTGAACTGCAAAACTCTTTACAACCTTTCGTAAAACTATAATCCCGCACTGAAGTTAACCTAATTTTTGCAGTTAAGTCGTAAAAAAATGTTAAGAGGCGCTAATAACCATTAGGATTATTTGACTGCCAGCGCCAAGAATCTTCACACATTTCTTTTAGGCCTTTCTCTGCTTTCCAACCTAACTCTTTTGCAGCAAGAGCAGGGTCTGCATAACAGCTAGCAACGTCACCACTGCGCCTGGGCGCGATTACATAGGGTATTTTTTGTCCACTAGCGGCTTCGAAAGTTTTGACCATGTCAAGTACGCTATATCCTTGACCTGTTCCCAGATTACAAGTGAATAAACCAGCTTTTGATGCAATTTTATCAAGCGCCTTTAAATGACCATTGGCTAAATCTTCCACATGGATGTAGTCGCGAACGCCTGTGCCGTCTGGCGTATTATAGTCATCACCAAAAACACTTAGTTGCTTGAGTTTTCCCGTTGCTACTTGGGTAATAAAGGGCATGAGATTGTTAGGGATGCCATTGGGATCTTCCCCAATTCTTCCTGATGGGTGGGCGCCTACAGGATTAAAGTAACGCAGCAATACAACGTTCCAATCATTATCTGCATTGCAGATATCTTTCAAAATAAGCTCGACCATGAGTTTTGACTGTCCATAAGGGTTAGTCGGTTGCCCTGTTGGTAGTCCTTCATGGAGGGGGAGTGCGGCTGGATCTCCATACACGGTGGCTGAAGAACTGAAAATAATATTTTTACAACCGTGTTGCGCCATTACGTTGCAAAGATTTAAGGTGCCATATACATTGTTTTCGTAATAAAGCATCGGTTTTTCTACAGATTCCCCGACAGCCTTCAGTCCAGCAAAGTGGATAACTGCGTCAATATCATTTTTAGAAAATACATCTCCAAGCGCATCGGTATCACGTATATCACCTTCAATAAATTCAGCACGCTTACCGGTTATTTCGCTTACTCTGTTGAGACTTTCCAACGAAGAGTTTGATAAGTTGTCGAAAACTATGACATTTTTGTTTTGTTCCAATAGTTGCAATACAGTGTGGCTGCCAATATAACCGCTGCCTCCAGTGACTAAGACGGTATTCATTCATCTCCCTTTTGTAAGTTTTTAGGTAAATGTTTTGCTGCAAAAGAATATTGCAGAGGTTTTACAAGTAGCGGGTATAGCATGGTAATAAGTGCAGCCCATACCAACGACCACCAATCATTCGCAATTTGTAACAATAGATAGAATACGGGCACGATAACAAAAAGCTTCAAGATATTGAGCAGTGTTTTTTCCGGGATGGGGATTTTTTTTGAGGCGTCTTCTAACAACGACATTCGCTCGGTTAATGAGAGGTTTTCAAGTCCCGGTATTTTTCTACTTGAACTGTAAATTTTCACCTTTATTCTGCACTCTCATAACGCAGGCAGGTATGCTTGAACATATATTCGTTGCCTTCTAAAAATCAATATTCTTATGCACATTATCCTTACACGGATAATTACTGCCCATAAAAGACCCGCTATTGTACCTTAGTGAACCGTTCCAACAAATCTAAATTTATGGTGTGTTGGCCTCAGTATCTTCAAATTTTTCCCATTTACCCGTGACAAAAGATAGGATAAACAAAACAGCACCCACCACTATACTGAATGATGCAATTTGTGCATAGAGACCTGGCATTTGCTGCACATTTTCGGGGTCGAATCTGCCCGCGAAAAGGCCTGCTACGATACTGCCCATTGAATATGTGAGCACAAATACTCCCATCATTTGTCCAGCAAACCGCTTCGGCGATAGTTTACTAACAGCGCTTAGCGCAACAGGACTTAGAAATAGCTCTCCGACGGTATGCAAAAAGTATGTCGCAATAAGCCAATTAGGTGCAACTTTTAGTCCAGATGCAGCATACTGTGCGGCAAAGAACATGACAATAAAACCAGAGCCCATAATCGCCAAGCCAATCGCGCATTTGATTGAGTAGCTTGGTTCAAGCATTTTTTTGCCTAAAATCATCCAAAAATACGCAAAGAATGGCGATAGAATAATAATAAAAATACTATTTGCTGACTGTAACCAAGCGGTTGGTATTTCAAAATTGTTGATTAATCTATCGGTGTAGTCTCGTCCAAATAGATTTAATGAGGAACCAGCTTGTTCAAAACCAGCCCAAAAACATGTAGATGCGATACAAATTAAAAATAGCGCTCTAATCCTTCTTTTTTCATGAATACTCAACTGACCGGCAAAATATATATATCCAAAATAGAATAAAAATACGAGTGTAATAAAGGTGGCAACATAAGTGGCAACCGCAGTTGGGTTAAAACTGATGATGCCAGCATAAATCGAAAATGCGATAACACTAGTCAACACAATAAATCCCAGTATGCTCATGTAAGCGATGCGCTGTGCTGCACTGTTGAGTGGCTGTGTGGGAACTTCTCCAATACCCGCAATATTGCTAGCCGTTGATTTATATAGGAAAAGGCCTATTGCCATACCTACCGCAGCCGCGCCAAATGCCCAGTGATACCCCATATTTACTTGCAACCAACCACACACAAAATACCCAATAATCGAGCCTAAATTAATGCCCATATAATAAATTGTGTAAGCGCTATCGCGTCGGGTATCCTGAACATCATATAGCTGACCGACCATTGCGCCAATATTTGGTTTTAATAAACCGGTGCCGACAACAACAAACATTAACCCAATAAAAAACGTCGAAGTAGAAGGGATTGCAAGAATGATATGACCGATCATAATGATGATCCCGCCATACCATACGGCCCGCTGGCTGCCAATTAACCGGTCCGCAATCCAGCCGCCCGGCAGACCAAAAAAATATACTGCACCGGTATACAATCCATAAATAGCGCCTGCGGTTGCCACCGTTAGCCCCATACCGCCCTCCTGCAACGCTGCAGTCATAAACAAGACTAGGAGTGCGCGCATACCGTAATAACTCATGCGTTCCCACATCTCAGTGACAGACACTGTGATAAGTCCAGCTGGATGACCGAGAAATGAGGTGTCTTTTGAGTGTGTTTGCATGGTTTTCCTTGTCGGGTAAATTTCCTTTTTACGCTTCGAATATGTGTAATTAGTTGCTAACGCTGTCGCCGCAATGTGTGGATGTGATTGCAAGGCATCAAGGTATCGAAATAGTTATCTTTTGTCGAGGTTGTTTTATCGCAGCAACTTATGAATTACTGTACGCTTCAAACACATGAATATTCTTTAAAAGGATTTACTACTAATAATGTATGAGCAGATGGTGAAACATGATGTAATGTTGATACATAAAGCACTAGAACTTTATTATCAGTACCAGGTTATGTAAATTGATAACGCATGTTATTTACAAAAAATTTACATTAAAAACCGTTACTTACCTCAAATCAGATAATTTTTCGCTATGGTTAAAATTTGTAGAATTACGAATTTATTGCTATACCTATTGGAGTTGCGTTTGTTATACTTTTGTTTGACATAGATTTTTCACAAATGGCATCTCAATTGCAAAAAGTTTTTTTCAAATACTCGCCAGTCTTTCATTGAGCCATTTAATTTTTTGTCGATAACGCGATAAGACAGCAAAAAGGAACACCCTCAATTAATGTTAACCGGTTTTGATGTAATGACGTTAATAATTGCATTTGTGAGCGCAGCCGCGTTGCTTGTACTTATGACGCCGTTTGCCCATCAACTTGGGCTTGTCGACCATGCCACTGCCCGCAAGCAGCATGTCGGAAATATTCCTCTTACCGGAGGAGTGGCAATCTATGGCGGAGTATTAATAGCTAGCATCCTTACGGATGTATGGTTTAAAAACAGCTCATGGTTCCTCACAGCCTCATTTCTCATTGTGTTACTAGGTATGCTTGATGATAAATTTGACCTTAGCGCCAAAGGTCGGTTGCTGTGTCAATTTATTGTCGCTGCTATTATGGCGTGGGCTGCACAAAACTATATTACGTCACTAGGTGATATTTTCGGTTTTGGTTCCGTGGACTTGGGTATTTTTGGCTATTTCTTTACATTAATTTGTGTCGTGGGCGTTATCAATGCATTCAACATGATTGATGGCATTGATGGTCTTGCTGGCGGCATCTGCTTGGTGGTCTTGCTTTGCGTTATATCGCTTTTGAGTATTGCTAATAATACGAAAGCGATGATAGTGCCTTTGATGATCATAGCTACATTAATTCCGTTTCTTGCATTTAATTTAAGTATTAAGGGATTTAAGGGTAATAAAATATACATGGGTGACTCGGGTAGTATGTTTGTTGGACTAGCCGTCGTTTGGCTAATGGTTGATTTTACCCAAGGTGCTGAACCGGCTATTCGCCCCATCACTGCGGTGTGGATCCTTGGATTACCGCTTCTAGATATGGCTGCCATAATGTATCGCCGAGCGAGGAAAGGACAATCTGTGTTGAAACCCGACCGCCAACACTTACACTTTATCTGCATGAGAGCGGGACTTACATCACGACAATCACTTTTATTATTGCTATTTATCGGCTTTACATTTGCGTCAATCGGTATTGCTGGCGAAGTTTTCAAGGTGCCTGAATACCTCATGTTTTGGTCGTTTATTATTTTAATCGGTGTTTATAGCTTAGTTTTGCAACGGATTTGGGTGATACTAAGGTTTGTAAGAGATAATCTTAGTTTCATACGATAATAGCGCTTCAAGCGTCTCACCGATAGTGTTACCATAATTCATTCATTGCTAATTTATTGACAAATATGAAGAAAGTCATGTTTTTAGCGACGTTAATCGGATGTTTATGTGGCTGTAGTTCCGTTTCACAACCCATAGCAGAAGTCCCGTTAGTCGATAATGCATCATTAGAACCACAAGATGAAATTAGAAACGATCGCGCAGATTCATCTTTGTATATAGCGTCTGAACAATTGAACCAAACAGCTGTAACTATTGATAACATTAGTTATTCAGTAGGAAGAACCTTTTATGCTGCTAGCGGTTTTAATTGCAAATTCCTCACGTCTGCAAGCAATCAACTTCTATACTGTTATGATGATGCTTTGCGCGAATGGCGCAGAGTCAACAGTGTATTAGTGGAATAAAAGGATAGAAACTAAGGCATGCTCATGAGTTTTCACAAATTCTCTTGCTCGCTGATATGTGCTGCTTTCGCTTTAGTAGCAAGCCAACTGGCGGATGCTCAACAGTCTTTGTCAGAAGAGCAATTAAGGCAGGCAAGAATAGCGGCTCAACAATCACAAAATGTTGATATCTCCCAGTATATTCAAACCACCAATAATGATACTGGACGCTCGCCGACCAGAAATCTACCCAACGCCCAGCGACAGCAACAGGGTCCACAACCTTTCGGTGCGAACTTGTTTCAAGGGGGATTTGTTGCAGAGAGAAGTGATGGTTTAAATAGCCAGTATAAAGTGGCACCTGGAGATAAAGTCGCAATTCAAATGTGGGGGGCAGTGACGCGCTCGGAAATTGTGACAGTGGATAATCAGGGAAATATTTTTGTTCAGGATGTTGGGCCGATAATGGTGAAGGACGTTCCAGCTAGTAGACTGAACAGCGTTATGACAAACAGCATAAAACGCATTTTTCCAAATAATGTCAATGTATACACAAACCTACTTACGGCAACACCCGTTAGTGTATTCGTCGCTGGACCGGTAGAGCGCCCGGGTCAATATGCGGGTCTCGCGTCTGATTCGATATTGTTCTACCTCAATCGAGCAGGCGGGATTGATCCTGTAAAGGGGTCATACAGGCATATCTCAGTGCTAAGAGATGGAACTGAGGTCGCTAATTTTGATTTGTATGCATTTCTCAGGAAAGGTGAACTCGAGAGTTTTTCATTTAAAGATAACGATGTAGTACTTGTGAAAGAACAAGGTCCAATGATAACGGTAGAGGGCGAGGCTAGAAACGCCGTAATGTTTGAATTAACTGACACCGAAAAGTCTGGTTCCGACATTGTCGATTATGCAAGACCAAAACAAAATGCAAGCCATGTTGCAGTGACAGGTACAAGACAAGAGGGGCCATTATCCATTTATTTTACCATTGAGGATTTCAAAGACTTCACGTTAGTTGATGGTGATATAGTGCTCTTCAATGATGATTTTCGTTCCGACATTATAAGTGTGCAGATAACAGGCAGTTTTCTTGGGCCATCCTTTTATACTCTAAAGAAGGGTAGTCGACTCGTTGATTTGCTTAGTCATATCGAAATAGATCCACAGGCAGCGGACTATAAAAATGTTTACATAAAAAGAGAAAGCGTTATTGAGCAGCAAAGCATGCTTATCGAAGAATCACTGCAGCGCCTTGAACGTTCAATCTTTACCGCTCCTGCGTCCAGCGACGGAGAGGCGGCAATACGGGCCAGAGAAGCAGAGCTCGTTACTCAGTTTATTGCGCGCGCCCGCCAAGTCGAACCACTGGGTAAAGTAATCGTCGCGGATAGCGATAATGTTGCTAACTTGCGACTAGAACAAGGTGATATCATTGTCATACCCGAACAAACGGATCTGATCCAAGTGTCTGGTGAAGTGTTGATGCCTAAGGCGATCGTCTATAATCAAAATGCTAGCATTGGCGATTATGTGTCCTGGGCAGGGGGATTCACTGAACGAGCGGAAGATGAGCAGATTGTCATTCTTCATGCCAATGGATCTACTAGCTTCTCAGGGTTAAACACATCGAATTATTGGATTGGTGGGAATACAGATACGGTGTTGATGCCTGGAGACCAGATACTGGTATTGCCAAAAGTGGATACTAAGCTACTGCAAGGCATAAAGGACATCACCCAAATCCTTTATCAAATTGCCATTACCGCGAATGTAGTGTTGGATTAGATAAAAATGTCTTCCGTCATCGTCATCAAAAGAAATACGCTTGAGATATGGCGAGACGTAATTTTTGCGCTGTTTGCCCGAGAGATCAGAACGGGGTTTAATGACAAACTAGGGCTTAGTTGGGCTGTTGTTAATCCGGTTGCGTTTATTTTTGTTTTGTCATATTTGCGTTCATTAATTGCTGGGAGCGATACGCACTCCCTTGAAACATTTACCTTTATGGCAATTGGTATTCTATTTATCCAGAGTTTTCTACAAACACTCACTAAAAGTGCTTTGTCCATAAAACGAAATAAAGCATTATTTGCTTTTCGGCAGGTTCAGCCAATTAGTGCTGTCATCGCTTCTTCAATCTTTGAGTTTTTAGTAAAAGTTATCTCTTTGTTAGGCATCGTTGTTATTATGTTTTTCTTTGGTATTGAAGTTTATATCAATGATGCTCTACTTTTCATTGCTTGCTTTACATTTTTGCTTATTTTAGCCTCGTCTTTGGGACTACTTTTCGGTGTAGCCGAGTTGTTTATAAGTGAAATCTCAAAAGTACGAGAGTTATTCAGTCGACCTTTATTTTTTATCTCCGGTACATTTTTCTCGCTCCAAGATATTCCTACAGAGTATTGGATGTATTTAACATGGAATCCAATTTTACACGCAATTGAGCTTGCTCGGTATTCAGTGTCAACGCAATATGGTGACTACGGCGTTTCGTTTGGTTTTTTTTCTGGCGCTATGCTAATAGTTTTGTTTAGTTCAATTTCGGTTTATTTCGTGTTTTGGAAACAAGCGATAAGCCGATGATACAGCTTGAAAATGTCACGAAGTACTACCCAAGTGCACAGGGTAAGCAATATGTTTTCAAAGGTTTAAATTTTGAAATTCCTTGCGATCAAAATATTGCGATTCTAGGAAAAAACGGTGCAGGAAAATCAACGCTATTTAGACTATTGGCGGGAAGCGAGTATCCTAACTCGGGCAAGATAAATACAATGTTGAGTTTATCATGGCCGGTAGCGTTAGCCACAGGTATCCACCCGCAGATGACGGGGAGAGAAAATACGCGATTTATCGGTCGCATAAATGGAGTGGAAGATTTAAGTGCCTATGAAAAGCGAGTACAAGGATTCTCGCAGCTAGGCGTAAATTTTGATTTGTTAGTCAAAAACTATTCAAGCGGTATGAGGCCAAGACTTGCTTTCGCCTGTTCAATTGCAATAGATTTTGATGTTTATTTAATCGACGAAGTAACCTCTGTTGGAGATGCTACTTTCCGTCGAAGAGCAAAAGACGCTCTACTTGAAAAAAGCGAGCAGTCTAGCGTTATTATGGTGAGCCACCAAATGGATGAAATACGATTGTTTTGTGACAGTGCTATTGTGCTTGAAAATGGTGAGCTGACATTCTATCAAGACTTGGAAGAGGCGATAAAACGTTACCAGTCCCTATGAGAACGAAAGAAAACAATGAATAAAACGACGTTTATAAAGGCTGCTTCTGAACATAAAGCAATCGAGGAAGTGTTGCGAAGACCATTGGTATATTTTGTAATAATACCTTTGATTCTTTTCGCTTTTTATCAAGTGTTTCTCGCGTCACCCCGATATCAGAGTCAAGCTAAACTCATCGTCAAAGAACCTGATGCAATGGCAACTATGGATGCTTCTTTTGCATTATTGTCAGGCTTTGGTATGACGCCTGGCGGTCCTGATACAGAATTGGTAAAGGCTTTCATACATTCAAATGATATGCTTGGTTATCTTGAGGAAAACTTATCATTAAGTGAGCATTATCAAAATAGTGACATTGATTTTCTTAGCCGGTTGTCGAGTAGCGCAAGTCAAGAGGAATTCTTAGCATTTTATACGCGCCATACTCGCGTTGAGATAGATGAAAAGTCACAAGTAATCACCGTTTTGGTGCAAGCCTTTGACCAGCCTTTTGCATTTGAAATGAATTCAGCCATCGTAAGTAGAGCGGAATGGTACATCAATGAGATTGGACACCGCTTGGCCGAGGAGCAATTGAATTTCGTGCAGGCTGAGCATCAAGTGATTGATAACAAACTTAGAGATGCGAAAGCGCAGTTGTTAGCGTTTCAACGTCGCCATAATCTTTTAGATCCTGAAGCAGAAGGGGTGGCATTTCAAGAGATAACTTATCAATTAGAGGCACAAGTAGCATCAAAGCAGGCGGAACTCAGTGCTCTAAGGTCAAGTATGAGTGACGATGCTCCTTTAGTGATTCAAAAACTTAATGAGCTAGCAAGTTTAGAAGAGCAGCTCTCAAAAGAGAGAGCAAGGCTAACTCAACAGCAAAATTTCGGTGAATCTTTGCCCGCAGATGAACAAAATCTTAGTGTTAGCATGATTCTTTCAAAATTCAGTGAATACAAGATTGATTTGGAGTTAGCATTGAACGCATATACTTCTTCCCAAGTCTCACTGGAAAAATCAAGAATTGAAGCCTATCGGCAGTTAAAATTTTTGGTGACTGTTGAAACGCCCACCTTGCCTGAGGATGCCACCTATCCCAAAGTATTTTATAACATTGCGTTATTCTTTGCCGTTACCATGATGCTTTTTGGCATTGCGCGTATTCTCATTGCTACCGTCTTAGAGTTGCGTCATTAACACTGTTTAGCGTTCCCAGATATGAGATTTATACTTAGATCTTTACTTAATGTTTTTCGATTTTTTTTGGGGTTGATGCCGTCTTCAATACGAAAATTTTTACGGCGGCAACATGGCCTCATGGAAATCTATTCAAAAGCATTGTTTGAATCACGCATGTTTTTTGGTGAGCCATCTCCTAAAAAAGAAGCCATTCGATATAAAAAACTATTGCTTTCGCAATCTCTTTATCTCGCTGATTTACGGAAGAAGCATCATGCTGGCACTATAAATACGATATTGCTGATTGACGAAAAACTGAGTTCAACAAACCCCCTACTTGCGCAGCTTATAGGCTGCGAGTGTGTGAAGAACATTTTTTTATGTAGCACTAATGGCGCTGAAATCAATCATGATGTGTTTGAATTTGATAAAGTTAATACGTCAATGTCTAACTTAGATCATAATTGCCCCGTTTTGCTGCTCAAATCTAGTGACCTCCTAACGCAAGACGCAATAAACACAATGGTGCTTTGTGGTGCAGAGAAAAACAAAAATACACCTTCTATCGTTTCCTGTGACACGGACCAGTTGGATGAAAACAATAAGCGCCATTCACCCAAGTGTTTACCTCAATGGAATCCGGATTTGCAACTTTCAACAGGATATTTGAATACCGGGTTGATGGTAGCTGGAGAGCCGCTCATACAAGACCTGAAGTTTTTCTTGAAGCAAAATCAAGACCTGTATGCCTATGCTTTATGGCTTTCAATGCTTTATTTGCGCAATAAACAGTTTAAGGCAGTACATTTGCCGTTTTCACTTATTCACTCAGCTTCTACTGAAAAACAGAGTTGGTATGCAGCGATTTCAAAATACCTAAAAAATGAAGAAATGCCCATTAGTGTTTCCTCAAAATCCTCAGGAAGCGGAAATCCAGTCACTATTAAATGGATGAACAAAACTGAACCACTAGTTTCCATCATTATTCCTACTTACAATGCTCAAGCGTTGGTGCAAACTTGTATTTCGTCAATATTGGAAAAAACAACGTATCGAAATTTTGAGATTTTGCTTGTAGATAATAACTCTGACGATGCAGATGCAATTGAATACTTTGACTCGCTAGAGCAAAGAGAAGAAGAGGTCAGGCTAATTAAATACCCTAAACCCTTCAACTACTCCGCCATTAATAATTTTGCAGTAAAGCAGGCAAAAGGTGACGTTCTCGCATTTGTAAATAATGATATCGAAGTTATTGAGCCAGAATGGTTGGAATTCATGGTTAGCCACGTAATGCGTAAAGATGTTGGGTGCGTTGGTGCAAAATTGCTTTATCCAAATAAACGAGTACAGCATGCTGGCGTAGTATTAGGTTATGGAGGTGGAGCAGGGCATGCCCACAAGTTTTACCCTGCGTACCATGCAGGTTTCATGAATCGGTTACTCTGTACAAATAATTACAGCGCTGTCACTGCTGCCTGTATGCTGGTTAAATCAGAGGACTTTAATACCGTTGGTGGCTTTGATGAAGAAAACCTCAAGATAGCGTTCAATGATGTTGATTTTTGTCTAAAAGTTATTTGTACAGGAAAGCACAATTTATATTGTGCTGATGCGATTCTTTATCATCATGAATCAGTCTCGCGAGGCTCGGAAAACACGCCAGAAAAAAGGGAGAGATTTGAAAACGAGGTTGCCTATTTACAGTTAAAATGGGCTACCTTTATTGAATCTGATCCCTGTTATTCTCCTAATTTGACGAGGCGACACGAAAATTTTGCGCTAAAAGAGTAATTGTTGATTAGCAATATAGTGCACCAATAACTAGCAAAAAAGGCGTCTTATAAACATTATTTACTATTGTCTAGGTTAATTTTTGCTATACTCTCGCACCTATTTTGTCACCCAATCTTTAGTTTCATCACGTGACATCAGAATAACTATCGAGTTCCCCAGAGGTTGAGCATCTACACACAAATAAATAGTCACACTGTCGTGCAAACAAAACATGAATCTGTAGTGGCGATGAGTGTATACAAGGAAGATAACCGTTATTGGCTTCAACAATCGGTCGACAGTATTCTTAATCAAAGTGAAAAAAATTTTTTATTCTTGGTTGTCATGGACGGCCCCGTCTGTTCGCAAACCTATAACTATTTATCAAAGACTCAGCAAGAAACAAATAAATTATTGTTGTTCAAGACCACTGAAAATAGAGGCCTGAGCTCAGCAATGAATTTCCTTATTGATTATACTGTCGAGAATCTACCAGACGTTAAATTTTTCTTTCGTATGGACGCTGATGATATTTCAGAAGAAAACCGCATTAGTGAACAGGTTGATTTCTTAAATGAAAATGAAGATATATCGATTGTAGGAAGCGCGTTAGAAGAAGTTAATGAAAAAGGGGATGTTGTTGGGCGGAGACACTTGCCGCAAAAGCATGAACTAATTGAAAAGCTAATGCCTAGAAGATGTGCTATCAACCATCCAACGGTTTGCATCAGAATGGAAGTGTTCAGAAAAGGATTTAGGTATAATGGAGAACTACTAAACACACAAGACTATTTTTTATGGATAGATTTGTGCGCAGATGGCTTTAAATTTGCTAATCTTAAACTATCGCTGCTTAAATTCAGAAGGGTAAATGACTTTTATAAACGCAGGGGTTTGGGAAAATCGATTAATGAATTCAGAGCTAGACTACATGCAATGCGCCAATTAAATAAATTCAATTTAAAAAACATTCTATATGCTATTTTAGTCATAATAGCGCGCATAATGCCGGCAAAATTGCTAAAACTAGCCTATAAATTCGACCGATATCTAATGAATAGGGCAAGGACTTGATTGGGGCAACACTGGTTTTATACAAGCCTGATATAAAACATGTAAAGACCTTGCTAGCATCGCTACTTCGTCAAGTTGATGTTGTTAGCATTATTGATAATTCACCAACCGCAACGCCATTGAGCTTCGACGCTGAAAATATCCACTATCACCATTTCTCGAACAATGTTGGCGTGGCAGTAGCCCATAACATTGGTATAAGAGACCTGATAAGTGCCCAATGTGACTATGCAATGCTTGTGGACCAGGATAGCCATATCAAACATGATATGGTGCAACGATTATCTCAACATCTTATTCTCTCAAAAGAGCAATCACGACCATTGGTTGCCATTGGCCCGAGGATTATTTGTTCCTTTTCTGAAAAAACTGTCAAACCAAGAGTTCAAAAGGAAATTGCTCGCTATGAAGACATGGTGTGTGTTTCTCAAATTATTTCCTCGGGTATGATGATAGATTTATCAAAAGTTGATTTGATTGGCCCAAAAGATGAACGCCTATTTATAGATGGTGTTGACCATGAATGGTGCTGGCGAGCAAGGAAAAATAAGCTCGATATAGGTATCGCCGAAAATATTGAAATGGTTCATCGATTGGGCGATGCGCGCAGTAAGTTTGTAGGGATAACGTATAAAGTTGGCTCGCCAATTCGACTTTACTATCAGTTTAGGAATGTGTTTTTGCTATTTAGACGAAGTTACGTCCCAAGTTACTGGAAGTTAAGAAACTTGTGTGTACTACCAATCCGTTTTTTTGCAAATGGCGTTTTGCAGAAGAAAAGAATAGAGCGAATAAAATTTATGCTAAAGGGTTTGTGCGATGGATTTCTTGGTAGGACAGGGAAGTACAACGACAATTGGTAGTTTTACGAAAAGTGATTTTAAACTAATTAATGCCTCTCCTTTATAATACTTAGTTTCAGAGATAAATATTAAGCACTCATATTCGTTGTTAAATAATCCGTGGAGTTTTAAGTTGGCAGTTTGTCCATAAGCAGGCTAGACTGGAGTTTTATGAGTGTGTATCCAGCAACGATATTTAACCTGTGTAACAAATTGCAGACGTATGCTGTGTCTTTGAAAAGCATGGCATGATAAGCAATAACAGTCTCGTAAAAGAGGACCTAGTACTTTATGTAGTAAATACGTTCTCTGCAAATGAGATAAATAATGATCTTGGGCACAATATTGCGAGAGATATGATTTCTATTTATTTTCGAAGAACATTTGATGTATAAAATATTAATAACCGGAGGCGCTGGCTTTATTGGTACTGCGCTTGCTCGCAAACTTAGGAGTCAACATCATCAGGTATGTCTCATTGATCTTGACCATAGATTTGGAGCGGAACATGAAGGGTACGAAACACACTTCGTCGATATTAGGTCAGACAAAAGCTTTGAAAAAATATCTGATAAGAAATTTGACTATATTTTCCATCTAGCGGCACAGACTTCAGGCGCTATTTCGCAAGAAAAACCAGAAGTTGATGTTGATACTAATGTCAAAGGCACATTAAACCTTTGTAACTTTGCGCGGATGTGTGGAGCAGAAAAAATTATTTTTTCCTCATCAATGGCTACCTATGGAAATTCTGATGGAAAAATATCTGAGGATTTCCCTCTCAATCCTCTCTCAAATTACGGTGCATCGAAAGTTGCTGGTGAATACTATATTAAAATGTTCAAACAGTATGGTATCGAACACACAATATTTCGTTTGTTTAATGTATACGGACCTGGACAAGACATGTTCAATCTCCAACAAGGAATGGCAAGCATTTTTTTAGCTCAGTCGATAAGCTCAAGTACAATAAAAGTAACGGGGTCTATGGAGAGGTTTCGTGACTTCGTTTTTATTGATGACGTTGTAGATGCATTATTGTTTGGGTTAGAAAGCAGCACTTCATTTCAGACTTTCAACGTCGGTTCTGAAAAAGCAACCTCAGTAGCACAGCTTATTGATGAGATTATTGCAATTAACGATAAACCAAACGACCTTTTTGAAGTTTTAAATATTGGTGCGCATGAGGGGGACCAGTTTGGGACAGTTTCAAATTGCGAAAAGCTTAAAAAACTAGGATGGAAAAACACCACTCATCTTAAGGAAGGGTTATTGCAGATGTATTTATACGCTAAGCGAGTAATGGCATGATAATTACAGCTCTTTTGACAGGTAGAGGAAATAACACGCTTAAAGACAAGAACGTGTTGCCAGTGCTCGGTAAGCCTTTGCTCTATTATCCAGCAACTGCAGCAAAAAGCGTTGATGCAATTCAACATTTCTATGTTAGCAGCGACAATACAAAAATATTGGATGAATCAGGAAATTTAGGTTACAAGCAGATAGTACGTCCACCAGAGCTTTCAACGCCGGAAGCAAAACACATTGATGCCATTCGCCATGCTTTAGAAATAATCCAGCAAAGTCACGATGTTGTCCCGGATGTCTTGGTTGTTCTGCTTGCAAATTCTGCTACGGTAAAAAGTGAGTGGATTAAAGAAGGCATAAATCTGATTAAACAGGACGACAGCATTTCTGCAGTAGTTCCTGTTTATAACGAGCAAGATCATCACCCATTTAGAGCAAAAAAAATTGATAAGAATGGTTATCTTGAGACCTTCTTTGATTTTGAGGGGGTCGAGGTATCAACAAACAGGCAAGAGTTAGAGGGGTGTTACTTTTTGTGTCACAATTTTTGGATATTGAATCTAAAAAACTCTCTTTATTCTAATGAAATAGGCCAAAAGCCTTGGACATTTCTTGGCAATAAAGTCAAACCCATTTTAGTTGAAGATAGTTTCGACGTGCATACTGAGTATGATATTCAAAGGACTGAGCATTGGTTGATGATGAACAAGGATCGACTAATCTAGGTAATATAAATTAGAAAGATAGCTGGATTCAAACCCCTGTCTTACCATGAACTTCATTTGCTCAGTTGCGATGTTGTTTATTGTCTAATAAAGTAGAAGGGTTCTTTCTTCAACTGTATTTGGTACATAATGCTTTTTCACTTTTCGATGAAGGTTTTTATACAAAGGTGGCTCATTTTTTTCAATGTATCCTATCACAATCAATATTCGAACCAATTCAATGATTATAACGCAATAAAATGCATTGCTGAAAATTGAAACTGGTTAAAAAAACAAGCAAAAAGAAGTGAAAGATCAAATAATTAAGGGCATCAATAATGAACATTTTAGATTGCACACTCCGAGATGGTGGTTATTACAATAAATGGGATTTCGAGTCTGATGTGGTAAAGGCGTACTTAAAAGCAATGGCATCAGCTAAAATCGATTATGTTGAACTCGGATTGAGAAACTTTGCAAAATCAGGTTTCTTAGGAGCATATGCCTATACAACAGAAAAATACTTAAATCGAATGGATTTACCCCACGGGCCTATTTATGGCGTTATGGTGGATGCGAAAACAGTCCTGTCGTCAAAGTTAAGTGTTGATGATGCAGTTGCTACTTTGTTTGTCTCCGCTGCCGAGAGTAAACTGAGCCTTGTGAGAATTGCAGCGCATTTCCACGAAGTCGAAAGCTGTGGAGAAATTGTAAAAGCATTGAAAAAGTTAGGTTATATAGTCGGTTTTAATCTAATGCAGTCAGGAGGTAAAGCATCAGAAGTAATTACAGAAAAGGCCAAAATAGCGTCGAGCTGGGATTGCTTGGATGTCCTCTATTTCGCAGATTCACTCGGAAATATGGATGTGAATGAAGTAAAGCGGATTATTGGCGCTATTAGAAAAGAATGGAGCGGCGAATTAGGCATTCATACGCACAACAATATGGCAAAAGCTTTGGATAACAGCTTGGCGGCGAAGGAGTTGGGTGTTAACTGGATTGATGCGACCGTAACAGGTATGGGGCGGGGAGCAGGAAATGCTCAAACGGAAAATTTGTTGGCTATTTTATCTCAAAATACAGACAAATATATCGCAAGCTATGTTTATGAGCTAGTTCTTAGACATTTTGAAAAAATGCAAAAACGCCATGGATGGGGCAGTAATTTAATGTACTTTTTAGGCGCACAGCATAACGTTCATCCTACTTATATTCAAAACTTATTATCCGATACCCATTTTGGAACAGAAGAAATTATTGGCGCTATTGAATATTTGAAAGATTTAGAATCGAGCAGTTCTTACGATATAAAAAACTACAAAAAAGCAACTTCTTTCTTAACTGTTAAAACCCAGGTATCTGGTAGTACATCACTTAATGGAATAGCGAAAGGGAAAGAGGTACTTATACTTGCTAATGGTCCGAGTTTAACTAAGTATCTTAATGATATAAAAGCATACATCGTAGAAAGGAAACCAATAGTAATAGCAATAAATATCTGTGATGTTATGAGTCCAGAGTTTATCGATTATTATTGCGTTTCTCGTAACACAAAGTTTTTATCAGAAAGAGAAAAATACAATAAGTTAAAGAAACCTTTAATATTGCCTCTTCATAGATTTACAAATGAAGAGATAAAGACTTTAGAGTGCCTAGAACTATATGACTTCGGCATGACAGTCGAGTCAGGCGCGCTAGAACTGCATTCAAGTAGTTGTGTAGCACCCTATGATGTAACGACGGCATATGCTTTGTGTGTTGGCTATAATACCGAGGCTAGTCAGGTTTCCGTAGTAGGTTTTGATGGTTATAACTATCAAGATGAGCGACAGTTGGAAATGGTAGAAATCCTCACTCTTTTCAAGAATCTCTCTAAAGATGTAAAGCTTGTCTCATTGACGCCCTCTACATACCCGATAGCACAAGAGTCGTTATATGCTCCAACTATCTGAATACGACATATACTTTTTCGATTGTGACGGGGTGATATTAGACTCTAATGCGTTGAAAATAGCCGCTATGGAAAATGTTCTGAGTCAATTTGACTTTAAAAAGAACGAAGTTAATTCATGTATAACCTACTTTAAAAAAAATTTCGGTAAGTCTCGTTTTCATCATGTAGACTATTTTTTGTCAAACATCCTATGTGTTTCTTCAACTGATAGGTCTTTTTTAGAGCAGAAGTTATTAAATTTATTTAGTATTGAATGCAAAGAGTTATATAAGACCGCACCTCTTACGCCTGGTTATTTAGACTTTGCCAGACGCTTAGAGGGCAAAAAATATGTCGCCAGTGGTTCTGCAGAAGACGAATTAAGGGACGTTTTCTCGTTTCGCAAGTTATCAAACCTATATGATGGCATCTTCGGCTCTCCTAAGCATAAAAGTCAAATATTAAAGGATTTATTGACAGATAATAATTCCACAAAAGCCCTTATGATTGGGGATGCAAAGTCAGATTTTCTTGCAGCGCAAGAAAATGGCATAGACTTTTTGGCTTACCTACCTTTCTCTAATGTACCGAATGAAATGAAGAAACTAGCGATAGAAAATAATTTTAGCTCTATTATGAAATGGAGTGAGGCGTAAAGGAAACAATGAATAAGAAATTAACAGATGGCAACAGTATAGGCATCTTCAGTAAGACGGTTGACAGCGCAATAGTGGAAGGCGCTGGGTTTGCAGGACTTGATTTTATAATTTTGGATATGGAGCATGGAATAGCCTCCCAAGAAACTATACACAATCATGTGAGAGCAGCGTACACATCAGGTATTGCTCCAATTATTAGAACGAAAGATGGCTCGCCTCATTCAATTGGCTCCGCTTTGGACAGCGGAGCACACGGTATACAAGTACCCAACATATCATCTGCTGATGAAGTTAAAGAAGTATTAAACGCTGCTAAATTTTATCCTCAAGGAAATCGTGGTGTTTGCAGGTTTGTTAAAGCGGCACAATATGGCACACAAAATAAGCAAGATTATTTTAAGACAGCTAATTCGAGTTTGATTATTATTCAAGTTGAAGGAGAAGAGGGAGTATCAAACTTAGACGAGATTTTAGCAGTAAAGGGTATTGACGTTATCTTTATAGGTCCATACGATTTGAGTCAATCACTTGGTGTGCCAGGGGATATAACCTCCCCGATAGTAACATCAGCTATAGAGAGAGTTGTCCATAAAGGTAAAGAAGTTGCGACAGCGATTGGATGTTTTACCGATACTGTGGAAAACATGCATTGGCTTAAATCATTAGGTGTAAAATATATTGCTTACTCGGTAGACATCAATATCTTTGCAGAGGGTTGTAGAAGCATAGTTTCCAATTTCAACAACAAGACTTCTTTCTACTAGAATTTATTAAAAATATGTATTTTGTAATAAGCTGCCTCTGCCATTTTCATCAAAAAATAGTTGTCAATTTAACTTGACGACTACAATAATGTCCTACTGGATAATAAAAAGTTAGCTTTACTTTTTATCAATATTAGGAAAATAGTTTATGAAATTAAAAAAATTAAGTGACGATAAAACTATATTAGAAATATTAGAATCACAGTCTCCAAAAGAATGTATGGAAGAATTGGGGTTTTATGTTTGGAGACAAGCTCTAAATGTAGAAGTGCTTTCCGAGCTAAAGAAACTCGCACTAGTACACTCCGAATTATCAGGTATTAGAAAGCATGATGGTGTTAGGCAACCACATGCTTTTAGAAAGGCTCCATTTATCATTAAGTTATTTGAAGATGGTAAAATTAAGGAGTTAATGAATAGTTTTTATGGGCACGAAGATTGGTTTATAACAAATCATGCTGATCTACATACTGGAGCCTTAGGTAATTGGCACAAGGACGATGGGATGTCGTATGGAAATGGCGGATATTTTGAAGAACCAGCTTACCATGTTGATAATCCTGGTGTTTTCAAAATTGCAGCATATTTTCAGGATCATAATAAGTTCTATGACGGTTTAACTATTATTCCGCGATCTCATAGAACAAAAAAAATTATGGCAGGAGGTCAATTGTACATAGATTCTCAGAAAGGAGATGTACTATTTTTTGACCCAAGACTTTCACATACTGGTCAACGATATGCTTTCCCCGATGCAATATCATCTTCTGCAGAAGATATAATTAAAACTAATAAAATCCCTTCTGATATCTTGGGTAAAGATCTCAAAACACCAGATAGACTGGATGCAATCGAGAAATTCCAGAATATAAATGGTGTAAGATCAACGGTATTTTTCACTGTTGCAGAAAATGGTCACTACAGTGAGGTGTTTGCAATCAATAATATGAAAAGACAATTGCAAGAACTAGAAGACGGCTGCTCGCCATATTTATGTGCTACACAGCTCGAACAATTGAGTTCCATGGGTATAAAAACAATAGATAATGAAGATTTCTTCAAAAAAACCTTTTCTTGAAACGCAGTGCCAGATTATTAATGTCAGGAAGAATAGACGTGCCTAAGCTCTTAAATATTCTAAAACGACCACAGATTTCTCATACAAACAAAAATAACTCCAAAGCCGTATACTACCATTTATTTTATTATGAGTTAGTTATTGAAGCTATTGAAACACTGAATAGTTTCCCCAGTGATTACGATAAAATAATAACTATAAATGAGAGCTTTTCAGATGGCATTGTAGACCTTATCTATGAATCTACAGGTGCTCTTGTCGCTAAAACCAAAAACACGGGACGCGATATTTACCCACTTTGGGTTTTAGTACAAGAAGGTATATTTGATAAGTATGAAATCGTCTGTAAGTTGCATGGTAAAAAGAGTAAGCACAGGTCGGATGGAGATTTGTGGAGAAAAACAGCTTTACAATGCCTCGCTGGAGATATTAGGCGCATTCGCTTTATCGAAGAGTTTTTTAGAAATAGTAGTGAACCTCTTGCATTTGTATGTCCTAAGCCTTTCACAATCATACAGTCAACAGTTCGCAATTGGCTTTCCAATATGGAAAACATTAACCTACTTTTATCTAGAAAAGGCGCTACCTCCACAGCAGAAAATTGTGATGGAATGCCAATTATGGCTGGCTCTTTTTATTGGTTTAACAGTTTGGGTCTTTCTAAATTTAAAGTTCTACCTGTTGATGAAGCTGATTGGAATGAAAATGCAAAAATCACCAATGGAATTGACGGTCTTCTCGAACATGCTATTGAAAGAGCTTTAACTTTAAAAGGTCCGTTATTTACCTACAACCTAGGTAAAGTGGCAATGATAGCTAGAAATGGGGATATAAGCTATTTGCCTTTACCTGGTATAGAAAAAGATGGCTCTGTGACATATTTCCAATCAGAGGATAAATACACCGAACGTAAAGTAATTAATAAGCGTCATGATATTTTGGGGTATTACCATTCAGAATTTAAAAATAATGTTTTGACCTTATCGGGGTGGTCTATTGACTTAAGTGCTTTAAAGTCAAAGCTCGAATTAGAAATTTTTATTAATGACATTAAAGTAGGAAATGTTATTTCAAATCTCTCGAATGAAAAATTCTACATGCCTGGAGTCTACGATGGAAACTGCGGTTTTAGCTTCAGTGTGGAAATTTCCTCCATTGAAAAGTTGTCAGTAAAGGTTGTGGGTAAATCAGTCCACCTGTCGACTGAAAAGGAAACAGAATTAGTTCGTGCAGTCCTAAACGGAGTCACAGCTCAGCATTTATGTGTTGGTAGTGTAATGTCTCCCGAGGTACAGCGAGTAAATATTTCTCCTTTGTCTAAAGTGCTTAGAGAAAAGGAGCATTACCGCATAATACGAAAGCATTTAAGTTCTTATCAAGATTCGTTTAAGGATATAATCAAAAACGATCAAGACAAATTGCATGTATTCTTTGTCAATAACCCAATCTCGCAAATTGCAGTAGCCAGGATTATCGATAACAAAAAACTAAATGAAAATAATGTATTAATACTTTTACATAGAATAAATAATGCTTCTCTCCTGGACAGTTTTGAAATCATTAAAACCGGTCAGCCTGATATCGAACAGGTGCATAGCAAAGAAAATTTGGAAAAGGTATTTGAATTGTTGCATAGAATAGGACAGAGACTGGGAAATAGCGTATTCGATTTGTATTCACATCATTATTATTCTTTAATTACCTATCTATTGGCTTGGTTCCCAAACTGTAAAAAAGCAAATGTGTTTGAAGAAGGAAACTTGTCATCAGTCAGCGAATTCCAAGAAGAGCGTGACATCCTAAACAAATTATTTCTTGATAACTTACCTCTTATTGAAAAATTTAATGACAGTGAACGTAATAATAACGTGTTGTCTATCGTAAGTGGTGCCACTTACGATCATATTTCGCATGGTTTAATACATGACCATTATCCATCACTTGTAGAGCAAGGGAGATGTTTTCTTGCCACAATACCTTTCCTTTTTGATGTTGAAAATTCTCTAGTGTCTAAAGACAAATTAGCGGCGTTACTATGTTTTCGGAGATATTATTTTTGGCATCCTAAAATGCTCTTTGGTGCGACAGCGTTCTCAATCAGTACGGCCTTTAGTACCGATATTCACAACGAAAAATTCTCTTCGCCGTCAGATAAAGAAGTTAAACTAAGAAATGTTTATAAAGAAAAATTAAACAGTAGTGAATGTAAATACTTAATATTGCTACCAGTTTACGGAAGATTCGAATTGTTTGAAACTTCAAAAGCGGCGAAAATATACAAGCAAATGAGTGAAACTTTAGCTTCTAACTCTAGCAATAATATTCACTATTTATTGCACCCAGCTGATAAACGTAAAGAAGAGACCGTTAAGCGCTTGGAAAAAGTCATTGGGGCACAACTCGACGTTGAAAATGTAAATTTGGTGAATCTCCAGAATGAAATAGAGGAATCAAGCTTAGTAACAGAAATAGCGGCTTCGCTCTTTGAATTTGTAGTTCACTATGGTTCTTCAATTTCATTAACTTTGCCTCAGTACGATGGTGAAACTAAGGAATTACTAGTAAGCGAGTTTAAGTAAATAAGTCTGCTCAATCACCATTTGAATACTAAAAATACTGTGGTTACAAGCTTGTTACAATTAGATTACTTTTAAATTGACAAATATTATGGATATCATAGCTTTACTGCCGGGCTCCAAATATACCTTCGATGTGTATAACGGATTTGACAAAAGCAATTGCCGTGTTTTTGAAGACAGCGACTTACAGATTATTCGCGACGACACTACCACAATAGTTAAAAATGCGGATATTACTTCTCTAGTTAGACAGTACAACAGGTTGCCGCCTCCTAAGTCTCTGATAGTGATATACCCGGATATAGCAGAGCGAGTGGCAGTTTTAACGGAACATGGTAACTTAAATTCGATTAACGGAACCTTCTGGGAAGATTTAATTAATTTGCAAAATGGCAATCGCAAAGAAATTAGCCTCGTTTCGTATTCACAAGTTTTTCTTTCGCAGAACAAAGCTAGTACGTATTTTAAAAGAGATGACCTTTTTTTCCAGCTGGATAACAGTGGAAAGCGATTAGCCAAACTTGAGTATTTACTATATTCATATTTAACCAACACCAACCCCAAACTTTCGATACTCAGAAGTCGCTTGCAAAATAGCTCTGTTTCGTTACTTGAGGAAGAGTTCGCAAGCGAATCAATACAGCAAATTTTTGAAGGAATTAGCGAGTACGAGGACAAATTGAACAAAAGTCGTGTTGAGAGTACTCGCCTAAAAACGTCCAACTTATCCCTGCTGGAGGAAAAAAACGGGCTCGTAAAAAATATGGAAGTTTTGAAAAATCAAAACTGCAAACATATTAGTGAAAAGAATCATTTTCTAAAACAACTAAATAATGACCACAAGAAAAAATTATCATTAGTTAAAAACTCGAATGAACAGTTACTTCACACTAAAAACAAATATGAAAAAAAAGTTACTGAAATAGAACGTAAATATCAAAAGGAAAAAATAGGCTGCGAAAAACAACTAGATAATTTCCACAAGGAAAAAATAAGCTACGAAAAACAACTAGCAAGTTTAAAAGAGAATGCTTTTCAAGCGACAATTAAAGTTAATACTTTTCAACTAAATCAATATTACGAAAGCAGCAGTAATCTGTTAGTTTTTGTTAAAAAAATGCTAAATAAATTTCGTTTGTTTATCCCTTCACAAAGACGTAAACACCAAATAGTTAAAAATGCTCATTTTCTTTTAGAATCAGGGTACTTTGATACAGAAAGGTATTATGAGCTGTATCCTGATGTAAAAGAGTCAGGATCCATAGCTGTACTGCATTACTTACGATATGGATATAAAGAAGGTAGATCACCTAGCCAACAATTCGATCCTATTAAGTATCTAAAAGCAAATAAAGATGTAGCAGACGAGGGTGTAAACCCTTTATTACATTATCTAACTTTTGGAAGATATGAAGGTAGGCCACTTGAGAAGATAGTCAAGGAAAAAGTGTAATCATTTCTATGAGAAATTTTCTTTTTAATAATCTAGTTTGGATCGGTTGTGGCTATGCACATTATCCTAGGAATCTTTTAAATGATTCTGCAAAGGTGCATTTGTTTGATGCAAATCCTGCAATAACTTCGCAGTTAACTAAGCTCTATTCAAATGATGTAAATGTTGTTGTTCATAACAAGGCAATCAGTAGCGCGAGTGGTGTTGTCGATTTCTATTATAATAAAGTCGATGAGTTTTCTTCAGTCAATAAACCAAAAAGTTGTTTAGAAGACATATTTCCTGAAGCTAAAGTAGAGCGAATTGAGTCATTAAAATCAATTGATATTTGTGAAGTTCTTATACCTTTTGAGCTTAATGCTCAAGAGAATAACTTGTTGATTTTGGATATTTTAGACCAGAACAGTTTGTTGATTAACAGACTGAATGAAAGTGACATGCTTGGTCTGTTTGATTGGGTATGTATTAGGGCGTCGTCGATCCAGCTCTACAACACTACTACATCAATGCCTACAAGACTTCAATCAATTAGGAGCTTCCCAAAAGAATATGAATTTTTAACTCGAATTGAGGGAGACGAAGATTTTGGTTACTACATGTTCCGTCGAAAAACTTCATTCAATTTTGTGAAAGAAATTAGTGAGCAGTTAACAGCTCTAAAGCAAGAATTGATTACTTTACAAAAATCCTTAATATCTAAAGATAACTTAATAGAAAGACTTCGGGCTGATAACATTGAGAGCGGTATTGAAATTGATAAACTAAAAGAAGTTATTAAGTCCAACTCGAAAGAGATAATAGAATCGAAGACATCTCATCAAAACGAGATAAAGAAGCTTAACGATAAAAATAAAAACTTAGAATCTTCAATGCTAAGTCTAGATAATGATTTTTCTCGTTACAAAAGTTTCATGAGCGAAACACTAGAGAATTACGAGAGCAACCTAAACGAAAAGATTGATGATCTAGTGAAGCCAACTCGGAAATCAAATTCGGTTCTAAAAAAGAAATATCAAAGAACATTGAATTTTGTTAAAGGCACCACCAGCAACTTAATGAGGTCAAATCCCAAGTTTAAGTTTGCTTTAGACCATACGGTCCATTTTTTCAATTCAGATGCTATTACTACTTTTATTCCTAAATCGGCCTGTTCCTCATTAAGGTTAACGGCTGCAATGCAAAATTTAAACTTGAATCTGGAAAAAGACTATAACTGGATACACCTAAATAATGGAACATTTAATGCTTCTTTGAGCGATGTTGTTACGGCGAAATATACTTTTGTTATTCTTCGATGCCCATATACTAGGCTTTTGAGTGCATACTTAGATAAATTTCTTTCAAGGAGCTTAGAACTTTGGCGAGCTATAGATAGAGACGGCAGAAAATTGGAGCCAGAAGACTATACATTTGAACAATACGTAGATCACGTGTGCAAGTTTTTAAATAGTGACCAGCATTGGCAACCTCAATCTTCCTTCTTGATTTATGAGCAATACGATGATTATTTTTGTATGGAAGATATTGAATTTATGAACAAAAAACTGAAATCTCGTTTAGGTTTTGATTTACTTGACTCGAGACATTTATATAAACATAGTGTTGAAAAAATAGTATTTGAAGACAGTCAATTAGATGTCCCGTCTTATAAAATGTCCCCTCTGGAACTTTTAATAATGAAGAAGGAAGGTCGTTTACCCTCTAAAAAAAGCTTTTTCAGCGAGCCAATTTTAGAAAAGGTTAAAAAAACATATTCTAAAGATATTGACCTATATTTAAGATTATTTTGTCCTGATAACTTGTTGTTTTAAAGATATAAATTTTAATTTCTAAAACTCCAAGGACGAAAATTGTTGTGCTAGAGAAGCATCCGAATACGTATCATAAACTTACCCTATTCATTACTCGTGCCAAATTAGGGTAAGTATACGCGGTCTCGGTTCGAATCTTATTGTCTGGTATCTACAAGTCTTCAAACAAGTTCGCCTTATCTCTTAATAATTTGGAATAATTGGACAAACCTCCTTTATATGAGTCCACATCCAACTTCATATTTTTATGAAACTTTTTAAAATTATTTAGCAATAAAGATTTCTGAGAACAACGTAAAGCACTCAAAAAGAGCTCATCGATTTTATCTGATTTACTGGCTGTAAAACTCTTTAAAGACGCCAGATTCGATAAACAGGCCATTAATTCCTGCATTCGGACATTGCACAAGTCGGCATCATGTAAAACACAACACTGCTGGAACAAAATCAAACTTTCTCGATATATTAGTTCTCGTTGTTCTCTACTAACATAGCAAGCTATCAATTGATGTGAAAGCACTAGGGAAAAGTAAGCGCTTGAGATAAAAGTTCGATCTTTAGTGATGCGAGCAACTGATAGCAACGTATTCAAATTATTAACAAAAACCTTTTCCTGTGATAAGTACACAGCTACTAAAGCTCTTAAATAACACAATGAAACGAATACATGGGTTGCGTTTGTTTTAACATCGCTTGCTTGCTTTTGATTTGGGTCTATTCGGTCAATTAACTCATCTAGTATGTTAGAGCAATAAGTCACCAGATCTGGTCTGTTTATATCAATAGCCCTGTAAGTCATTACAACTGCAACATTACAACGTCTGATAAGTTCTTTGTGGCTTTTATATAAGTTTCTGCAAAGAAAAAACGTGTTTTCATTTGAAAATTTGTGACGACTCCGAAAGGGTGCATCGATTATCAAAATATTGGTAAAGTCTAGTTGTGGAAAAAATACCTCATAACCTGCCGACTGCTCTGGTCTAAAAAAATAGCCGCTTTCGTAAACCATGTCTTCTCTATATTTAATTTTGAGAGTGTCTTGGTCCGTCAATCTGTGCTCTTCATTAAAACACTTAAAAAGGCCGCTGTGGCGCTTATTAAAACAAAATGTGATATAGTCAATGTGTGGGTCAATTTTTGTAATCTTTAAGGTGTCCGTCTGCAATTCAACCTTTAAGACTTCTGCTACCCTCGTGCCATTGTAATAAGCATAGAAGATATGCTTTTTCTTATTTGATAAGATATGTGTATCAATTTCAAAACCCGCATTAAGAACTCCGTCAATATCCGGATACATATCTAACAGGCCTCTCCTGATAATTTCACAATCCAAATTACAAATAAAACTATCTTCACTATCATATAGTCTTAATTCTATTAAACCGTCGCTTTTATTCACTAACCACCCAGTTAGTATCGGGTCGTTAAGATAAGTTGCATTTTGACTTATATCGAAATGGATATGGTATTTATCATGTCGCCAAACGTCTCGATTATATTCGATTTTATACATGTGAATTCTCTTTATTAGCAAGAAGCTGATTCAGCAAAATATTCGTTACAAACCACGCAATCGCCAAGACTGCGTTTTTTTACGTAAAAATCATTTCTCCAGATAGGGCGTCACCAGATAAATGTCTGTGCGGGTTAATTTAATTAAACCGTTTGGCCGATTACTTGTAATTGAGTGTACACTACTGTTTTAGTTTTATCGCAGAGTAGATGTATTGTTAACACAGATTGGACAATAAAAGTTAAGGCCTCAACCTGCATAATTAACTTTCAAAAACTGTGTTCTTAATGATTTGTGCGATTAACTGAAGTTTGACAAACACTACATTCCGAAACAACGAACAAATTCTATGAGAATCAACATCTTTTGGCAAGCTATGTCCGTAAGCTTACCCCCTCTTTCACAATCGTTGTACTTCTATTGTTTATAGCTAATGTGTCCAGATCTATTAGACCAATTCAGTGCGATGATTTTTTTTGCTAGTAAAATATAAGCGCTCTTTCTTCAACTGTATTTGGTCCATAATGCTGTCTCACTTTTTGCTGGAGCTTTTTATACAATGAAGGCTCATTTTTTTTGATATATTTTATGACGTTTGAAAAACGCTCAATCGATATTTCTTGTGGATAATAGGGCGGCTTAAAATGATAAGAATTTGATGCAACCTCGAGGAGTGATTCGCTGTTTACTACTGGAAATTCATCTGTAAATTTCTTCAGTACGCTACTGGCCTGAGATTGGTATTTCATATAATATTCATCAGGTATGACCGTGTAGTAAGAGGTATCACCTTTAAACGATTGAAGTGTCGAATCTACTTTTACGTTAGACTCATGTAAATTCAATCGGTTTAGCCATCTTTTTGTTTCCAAAGCACTATGAGTATAGCTCTTGTTGATCTTTATCGAGGGCCAAGCCACATCAACAGAGATCCCTAAACAATCTAACATGTCAGAAATTATTGATTCATTATGAAATGCCTTTAAACTGAATGCTCTTAACTGAAAGTTTATTTCGGAATATTTTTTTAGATATCCGCTGAGTTGGTTTAACACATTGCAGTTTAAATGCTTTGTTAATGGTATCTTTGACGTATTGTTGTGTCGTTTAACTGACTGATTATAATTGGAGTCTAAAATTTCAAGAGGATTTCTTATATATCCAACGAATTTACCTCTTGGAAAGAATTCTATAAGTTCTGGAAGTCTTAAGAAAAAAAATTCCGAACTTAATAGCAAAAATTCAGCGCCTTTTTTTATTGTCTCTTCTTTAACGATTGTGATCTTTTCTTTATTAAGTTTCAAATTTCTGTTTGCGTCTTTGTCAAAAATTGATAAAAGGTTTCCTGAGCTTACTTCATTTTTATCTGTTGTGTGTTGAGGGTAATAAATTCCACTTTTCATAAGCAAGGAAGCATTTTCGTTACACCACCATTGTACCGCCGACGTCCCCGTTTTTGGAGGACCAAAATGAATAATTGTTTTCATTAGGTATTTGTTCTTTAATAACCAGGCTTAGCTTCGACCAAGTCAAAAAAATAGAAAATCATATTGTTTTCTAACGCCGGTCCAATCGAGATTCCACAACAGATCCGGGACTCTCCAATTAGGGCCATAATTAAATATCAGTAATTGTTCTGGGTCTCTGGGGAAAAATAACTCAGTATTTTGTACCGGCTGTTTGTATACAGGCACTACATCTTCGGTTTTTACGCCTCGTCGACGCAGAGGATAAATACTACAGCGGCCTTGTTCAAAGAAGCCTGTGAAAATATCGACAATAATCCCACTTGGCATAGTACACCGGTAGTGCGCGGCGACAGATGGATTCATCGAGCATCCCTTAGCTGTTAAAAAAGATAAGATTTTCTTTCTTTCTTCGAGAATCTCAGTGTGTTTTATTTTATTACTCACATAACAGATCTTAAAGTTGTTGTTGTGTCCTATAAATTTATTATCTGTCATAATACCTAGTAAAGTCTCGCAAAATATGAAGGCAGCTACACCAAACTCGTCATTCAACCAAGTAAGCAAATACGATAATTCATTGTACTTGTTATTTCTAATTTTCAAGGGATTTAGTTCAAGTTTGCGAGTGTAACCATACGGCCCAAGCGAAAGGCCTGCGTAAGAAATGATATCATTAAAACTTTCATGAAAACGCAACGCTTTGTCATAATCACCTTTACGAGAGTAGTGTTCAATCAATTCTCTTGCTTTGGTATCGTCTAGAACACCCGCATATGCAAGTGCAATCTCTTCTTTTGACATACCTTTTGTCACATATTGCTTTGCTGGTGCAAGGTTATCATGTACTTCTTGCCAGTTAATCATGTCACTGCCGACCTGAACAAGCAGGCTTAATGCTCGAGTAAAAAATATATCGTCGCGATTGTAAATGACTAGTTGTTTTATATCTTTGCTTTCACCCAAATCAATTACCAACCATGGGTTGATTTCCCTCTTCGTATGAAAGCCACAACCGCCGTTACGTCGTAGTTCTAGGACT
>DDLV01000134.1 GCA_002340325.1 Glaciecola sp. UBA2563
CTGAAGCGCCCGACTCAACTGCTGCACTCACTACTGCTTCTGCTGAAGCACCTGACTCGACTGCTGCACTGACTACTGTTTCGGCTGAGGCACCAGAATCGATGGCACCTTCCACTACTTCGCTTATTGATACTGGTGCGAGTGTCGCGCTGATTTCAACCACCGCCTCGGCAACAGCCTCAACGACTTCAGCAGGTTGGGACTGTATAACCGTTTTGACTGACTCAGCTACATCATTTGTTTGTGCCACTTCTTTTACCAGCGCCACCGCTAGATCCGCGTTCGCTGTTAAGAATGCAGCTTCTCCTAACGAAATATCGGACCCCGCTTGTTCAGTGACAGTTTCAATAATAGCGGCAACTTGGTCATCCGAAAGTGGCCCCTGTTCCGCTGTTTGCTGATTTACCTCAGCAACAATTAGAGCCAAAAGGTCTGGTTGTGACTCACTTGTATTAGTTTGAGCAAGTGCCGATATACATAGGCACATGGCTAGTATCATTCCAAAGAGAAGGCGCATTTGAATAGTTTCCTTACGTTGTTTATCCCCGATTATAATTTAGGCTATCGGTTTAATCAATTGTGTTTTTCGCAAAAAATTGCGTTGATTTCTACCCAATGACTTGTCGCGCTATTCACATTTGTCATCGCAACGTTTTTATATATGTTGCTTTCAGAAATAAGCAGCTGATATATCAAACTCTTTTCTACTATGAAACAACACTTTACAGGGGCGAGCGTTTCAATCAATTGAGTAACTGGAAGGAACCTTAACGGAACGAGTAATCAAAAAATCAACATTTTCAGTTGTAAGAGAACCTCTAGTTTTGTTAAGAAAGTTTAGTTTTCACTTTTTGTGAGACATTACCAACCCTATTTTTTTACATTTTATTAAATTTAAAACAACATCTCATGCATGAGATTTTAGGTTGGGGGTTTTTTCAGGTATGTTTAATGGGGAGTTAAACAATGAATGCGTTTTTTCATCAATGATTTTTATGCTTGATTAATAATTTTGTCTATAAATTGAAAGGGAACTAATTTTCCAATGGTCTTTTGTCAGGTTATTGCGTTTCTGATTATTAAATCTAGAGGTGGAATATACTAGGTTCTGACTTTCGTCAGAACGACGGAGGGAGGTTTTGATGTCCTTTACCTCACATCTCTTTAATTTTCTACTAGACAAACTAACCTTTGCGGCTGGCGGCTTCTTTAACGTCATCGGCTAGCCAACTTTTTATCAGTGATTGATAAGGAATATCTCTTTTGTTTGCCTCTATTTTAATGCTGTGGAGTAAACTTTCTGGCAATCTTATTGATATTGTTTTAGTCGAAGGTTTAAGATTTGGAAGTACGACCTTTTCAGCTTTTGACCAGTCTAGATATTCAGTCGAGTCCTTTTCTTCCCAGAATTGCATTTCCTCTTTTTCGCTTTCGAAAGTTGGCATAGTTTTACGCTTGCTCATAAATTTTCCTTTCTTTTCTATGCATGTCTCTCGCAGAAATAACGCGAATTAGACTGCCTGATTTACGCATTGTAAACGTGATGTGGATGAGGCGCTCCTCATCACTTTTTCCTAGCGCATGAAACCTAGGTTCATATTTACTATGTTTGTGATCTGATAGGAGTAAAAGTGGCTGATTGAAAAAAACTTGTTCTGCCTCAAGTTTCCCCACTTGATGCTTTTCAACGTTTTTTCGCTCATTCCCAGGATCCCAATCGAACCCTTTTATTTTTATCCAATCAATCATAATGCGTATATTACCATCATATACATTACAATCAAATTTTGTTGTCAGCGTTGGGTTTGCGAGGTTCTGACTTCCGTCAGAACGACGGGGGATGCGTCAATGCGACAAGGGATTTATATACATCCCATGTCATTCCGACGAAAGTCGGAATCTGGTGGATGTTTATATTAATTTCGTTTGGGGGTTTCGTACTGATAACGCAACAAAAGAATGTTTAAAAAACTGTCCATTACTATATGCCGCTAGCCAACTAAAAACTTTGATAGATGAAAGATAAGTATGGCTATTTAGCCATACTTATTATATGCTTTGACTATGAAGAAAACGGACTTTGAATGGCACGGAGCGAAGAATAAAGAGAATCTCGAAAAGCATGAAGTGTTATTTGAAGATGCTATCTACGCTTTTTATGATGAATCACGACTTATCGCTCTAGACGTAAAAAATAGCACTGAATCAGAGCAAAGATATTTCTGTTTTGGTATAGATCGAAACAAAGCGGGCGTGTTGACCGTAAGATTCACTTATCGCAACAACAAAATACGTATCTTCGGAGCAGGATACTGGCGCAAAGGAAAGAAATTATATGACCAAAGAAATAACTTATAGTGATAAAGATATTGGTGACGTTAAGTTCGTTACAGACTTTTTACCTTCCCCATCTGAGCTAAGAGAGCGCAATGAAAATACGAAAATCACAATATCACTAAGTAAAAGAAGTATTGAGTATTTTAAAAAAGCGGCACTTGATAATCAGATGCAATATCAGAAATTGATCCGACAGTTATTAGATGAATACGTTGGTCATCAGGAGAAGACTAACAAGACTAATCGGTAGATTTAAGGGACATTTTGTCATGCTGAAAGGTTTGTAATGTTCTGACTTTCGTCAGAACGACGGGTGTGAGTCAGTGCGACGTCAGTGTGGGTCAGGACGACGGGTTCATATTCCTGACATTTGTATTAATAGTCAAAAAAACTGGCTACGTCATCAAACCGGACGGTTTCGATGTCATCGCTGAGTATTTTTTTGTTACCTGAATAAACTAGTCGCAATCCAGCGACTTGATCGGACAGTTCTGCAAACCTTTTTAAACCCTTTAATTGCTTCATTGAAAATGTCGATGCAGACTTTATTTCAATAGCTAGCAGTTCTCGTCCTTGTTGATATACGACATCTACTTCATTGCCGTTACTATCGCGAAAGTAATAGAGATTTGCCATTTCGCCGCGATTGTAGCAAGCCTTTACACATTCCATTACCACCATGTTTTCGAAAATATTGCCTACTAGAGGGTCGCGGCTCACTTGTTCGGGCTTTTTTATACCAAGCAGGAAGCATAACAAGCCAACATCCATAAAATAATATTTTGGGCTTTTAATCACGCGCTTACCAAAATTTTCAAAATAAGCTGGCAGTTTATGCACGATGAACGACGCTTCTAAAATTGAAAGCCAGTGCTTAATTGTTTTTTGGTCAACACCTACATCATTGGCCAAACTACTATATGAAATTACTTGCCCTACTCTGCCCGCCATGAGTTTTAAAAACTTCTCAAAAACGGTCATGTCTTTGAGATTAATCAGCAACCTTACATCTCGTTCAACATACGTTTGATAGTAGTTCGAATAGGCTGTGCTTGGCCGCATTTTTTGTTGGTAAATTCGTGGTAAAAAACCCGTAAAACAATATTCATCAAAGTTATCAAATTTAATATTCGCCGATTGAAGTTCTTCAATTGAAAGTGGCAACAGTTGCAATAGTGCCGTGCGCCCAGCTAAAGACTGTGCGACAGCCTCACGCAGCTGTAATTGATGTGAGCCGGTCAGTACAAAAAATCCATTTTTTTGCTGCTCATCGACATGTACCTGTATATAACTGAGAAGCGTTGGAACACGTTGAATTTCATCAATAATTACTGGCGTAATAAATTGAGCTAGAAAAGCCTTTGGATCTTGTTGAGCGAACTCTCTGGTTTCAGGGTCTTCTAAGTTAGCATAACGATATTCTGGCAAGGCTTGCTTTGCCAGTGTTGTTTTACCTGCTTGCCGCGGGCCTAGAATCGTTACCACTGGATATTCTTTTATCAAAAGTAGCAGTTCTTTTTCTAGTTTTCGCTTTATCATTTTTATGTAATTTAGGAGTTTAATTCCGATTATACATGATTTTAACTTGAGATGAAGTAAGGACAGATTTAATGTTAGTTTTCTCGGTGCTGACTTTTGTCAGTACGACGGAGGGGAGTCATTCCGTCGAAAGTCGGAATCTGGTAGGTGTTTATATTAATTTCGTTTGGGGTTTTGAGGTTCTGACTTTCGTCAGAACGACGAGGGGATGCGTCAGAACGACGGGAGCATCAGATCGACGGAGGGTGTCATCAGGAAGAGAAATCTATTAACGTCTGCTTTAGTGACTCTTGTGCATTTTTTGGGAGCAATTTGGTGGCATTTAAATACGTCGTGAAAAACTTTTTACCAAATTCTTCCGCCGCACAGTGCGCAATGTATAGTGAACCCGGCTGTAACTCAGATAGTACTTCAATCAGCTGGGCTGCTTGGTCGATATCTTTTTTTGCCTTGCTTGCAAATGCTGCAGGTCGACGTTGGCTAACAACAAGTTTGTGTAGGGCAAATCTTGCGGGATCAGGCACATTCACAAGTACACCAATATCAAAGGGTACCACTGCCTGTTGAGTTTCTTCTAACAAAAAATCAAGAAATCGAAGGGGGTCAGCCATCGCTCTGAGGTGAGGAATGACAACGGGTGTATTATCCGGCTTGCCCCTTTGAGGCGTCAGAAGCTCTACCTTAAAATCCCCACCCTTAATTTGAAAGCTCGTTGAAGGGTGTTTGGGATTCAGTGTCGGTATTTCAATAAACCCCATGCCGGAATTTTCCAATATCGACTTTAAACTTGCCTTTATTGGCTCTACTAAGACGGGTAGTTTGGCCTCAGACGCGATATCAACGTCACGTGTAATAAATTGATCTGTCCATGTTACCCCTAGAAGATTGGCCATTGAATTAAATGCAGGCGTTCCAATTAAAACTCCTCCGGAGAGGAAGACGCCTGCACGTTCTAACATCCTTAATATTCTGCCCTCTTGAGGAGAAAGGCTCATTACTCCGCCAGCAAGAAGCACTTTCACTAATCTTGCCCTTGTCACTCTTGCCGTGTCTGTTTTGTGCCAAAGCTGCTTTTCTTTTTCTATTAACGCTTGAACGTCAGGAGTATCAGCGCCAATATATCTCTGCACGGGAATTTTGCCAATCTTGGCATTTACGTAGATGTATTCTTTGCCTTTTATCTTTTTCCGAGAAAAAGAAACCCCTGTGCCATCAAATGCAGGTATGAGACAAGCAGAATGTAAATCGCTATATGCGTTATTTAAGATTTGGTCGAGGTAGTTAATCAATGTTTGTTATACTACTTTTATTTGATAGAGGTAGTATAACTAAATCTTTGTGCAACTCAACTTTGAATGTTGCAAAAGTGACAGGGTTGAAATTGAGTTCGCTGCTTGCGCCACAACGCCAGAGGAGATTTGCGAGGTTCTGACTTTCGTCAGAACGACGGAGTAACTACGATACATCCCATGTCATTCCGACGAAAGTCGGAATCTGGTAAGTGTTTATATTAGTTTCGTTTGGGTTTGTGAGGTTCTGACTTTCGTCAGAACGACAAGGGTGTGTCAGTACGACAGGTGTGATGATGGCAAGAGACACGAAAAATCCGAGCGAGGCTCGGATTTTTAACGCTTACGCAGTCATACTGACGAAAGTCAGTATCCCGTATTTACTCTTCTGTCGCCTCTTCATCAGCAACGTCTTCGTCTTCCACTTCAACTTCTGGGCGGTCAACGAGTTCAATATAAGCCATAGGTGCATTGTCTCCAGCACGGAAACCACACTTGAGAATACGGCTGTATCCACCTGGGCGGTCTTCATAACGCGGCCCAAGTTCATTGAACAATTTGCCAACGACCTCTTTATCTCCTGTTCTTGCCATGGCTAGACGGCGATTTGCAACGCTGTCTTGCTTGGCTAAGGTGATAAGAGGCTCTATCACGCGACGTAGTTCTTTTGCTTTTGGCACTGTTGTTTTAATAACTTCGTGCTTCACCAAGGAACCGGCCATGTTTTTGAACATGGCTTGTCTGTGACTGCTATTGCGATTTAACTGTCTACCACTTTTACGATGGCGCATAGCTCTATCCTTCTAAAAAATCAGTTTACTAACGACCTGTGTACTTGTTAAGTAAACGTCTTAATTCTTTATCTCTAAGTCATATCGTCCAAGGTCAAGGTCGAAGCGCGGAATGTATACTTGATACTTGAGCACTTCGAACGAAGAGATTGGTCGATATGACGACGAGATTAAGAATTAATCTTTCTCAGCAATACTCTCCGGTGGCCAGTTCTCCAGGCGCATGCCTAAAGAAAGTCCACGTGAGGCGAGTACGTCTTTGATCTCCGTCAGTGACTTCTTACCTAAGTTAGGTGTTTTAAGAAGTTC
>DDLV01000119.1 GCA_002340325.1 Glaciecola sp. UBA2563
CTTTCATCGACATAAAACGTTCGCATATACGTGTATAACCATTCAGGCCCTCGTACTCTTGCAACAAGCGTAAGGTCTGGTGGTGGTGCACCAAACCAACCCGCAGCTGCCTCTGAAGGCATGGCTGACGTGATATAGTCGGAAACTTTCTCGCCCGTAAACTGAAGGTATTTTTGCCCCAAGTCTTCTGGTATACCCAAATCGTTGAACGTACGCTGATATCGCTGGTACTGCTTTTGGTGACAACCAAGACAATAATTCATGAAGATTTTGGCACCGTTTTGTAACGACGCTTTATCTTTCAAATCTATATTCACCTTGTCGAGCGGATAATTGGATCCTGCCGCAAACACAAAGCTTGGAAATAACAACAATAGTCCTAGCCATTTTTTCATGTTGGAATCCTCTCCGGTACAGGCTTAGTGCGTTCGCCTTTAGAGTAAGCAAACAGAAGAATAAAGAATGAGAAATACATAATTGTCGCAACTTGTGAAGCTATTATTTTCCAGTTCTCTTGTGGCGTACCTCCAAGATAACCCAAGAATATGAACACGATTGCAAATACAATTAGATTGGCTTTGTGAAGCCCACTTCTGTACCGCCAAGAGCGAACATTACTGCGATCTAACCATGGAATTGCGAACAAAAATCCAATAGCTGCAAACATCGTCAGTACGCCAAACAGCTTATCAGGAACCGCTTTCAAAATCGCATAGAAAGGTGTGAAGTACCATACTGGGAAGATATGCTCTGGCGTTTTGAGTGGGTTAGCAATTTCAAAGTTTGGATGCTCCAAAAACTTACCACCCATCTCTGGCGCAAAGAACAAGATGTAACAAAATCCGAACAAGAACACAGCAAATGCCACAAGATCCTTAAGTACAATATGAGGGAAGAATGGAACAACGTCATTAGAGATGTCATATTTTTCCGTGTAATACTCATGGATTTGGAACTGAGTCTTTTCTTCTTCAGGCAGCGTACCTTTCTTAAATTTGATATTTACGCCATCTGGATTGTTTGAACCAACTTCGTGTAGTGCAATGATGTGTAGGAACACCAAGATAACAATCACTAGTGGTAACGCAATTACGTGTAATGCAAAGAATCTGTTAAGGGTTGCGCCGGATATAACATAGTCGCCTTGGATCCATTCAACCAAATCAGGGCCTATAACAGGAATGGCACTAAACAGAGAAACGATAACCTGAGCACCCCAGTATGACATCTGTCCCCATGGAAGTACGTACCCCATGAAGGCTTCCGCCATAAGTGCTAGGTAAATAAGCATACCAAAAACCCATAGAAGCTCTCTTGGCTTTTGATATGACCCGTAAATCATTCCACGAAACATATGAAGGTATACCACGACAAAAAATGCAGAAGCGCCTGTGCTGTGCATATATCGCAACAGCCAACCATAATCCACTTCACGCATGATGTACTCAACCGACTTAAATGCGCCTTCAGCTGAAGGGACGTAGTTCATCGTTAACCAGATGCCCGTGACGATCTGATTAACAAGTACTATTGTCGCCATGAAACCAAACACATACCAAAAATTCATATTCTTCGGTGCGGGATATTGAATCGCGTGCATATTGGCAACGCGCATCATGGGAATTCTGCTTTCAATCCATCCCATTAAAGCGTTAACAGCGTTCATTATGCAACTCCCTCCCCGTCAGAACCTATCAAGATAGTATTTTCACTAATAAAACCATATGGCGGTACCTGTAGGTTTAAGCCGGCTGGCACACCAGAAAATACACGACCAGACATATCAAATTTAGAACCGTGACAAGGGCAAAAGAATCCATCTTTAACACCTTCAGCATACTGCTCCATTGCGCCATCTGCGAGGTGTTGTGGTGAGCAACCTAGATGGGTACATATACCGACTAGCACAATAATATCTTCTTTTCGAGAACGGAAAATATTGGCGGCGTAATCAGGCTGTTGTGCCGCTTCTGAATTTGGATCGGCTAGCTCATCTTCATGCGCACTCAATGCGTCAAGCACAGCTTGCGACCTTTTCACTATCCACACAGGTTTACTGCGCCACATTACACGAATCAACTGCCCAACCTGCAAACCACTGATATCGACTTCCACATCCGCTCCAGCAGCCTTAGCACGTTCGCTGGGCTGCCAAGAAGCAATGAAGGGTACAGTAGCAAAACCAGCTCCGACGGCACCGACAACTGATGTCGCGACTGTCAGAAACTTTCGTCTGTTGCTGCTAGGTGGTAGGTCAGCTTGTAGGGTTGATTCACTTGCATCGACTGATACGTCACTCATCAACAAATCTCCGAGAGTTAGTTATAAATACGTCATAGCGTCGCATGAAATATAGTCGCGACACTTTATGCTGCAGCTTGATAAATACGTTTGAAGACTTAGCGTCAGCAGCATTTAAAAATCGGGCGTATGGTAAAAGAAAAGTACCTGCTAGCACAAGGTCCTATCGCGGGATTTCCTTTATTTACCATGATTTAAGTCAACAATTCTGCACACTGTAGCGACAATTGCCTATTCGACATTAGTCTTTCGGCTTAGGCTTGTTTCTGCCAATCTTTTCTCGTTAATTGATTTGAACGCCGCTGTATTATTTCTATTGATGTGTCGGAGTATCGGCCTCTGAAGTAAAACCCAAAGCCGCAACGCTCACTTTTCCTTAGATTCATAAATTTAACTAGGACGTATTATCGAGACAGCGTCACATAGACTTTACAAAAAACATACATATGCATATACTTCAAGACGTAATGACGTCATTAATTCATTACGTCAAATATTCTAACTAACATACAACAAATAAGGCGTATTCTTATGTCAAAGAAAACAAAAGCGATAAAAACTGAAATCAAAAACAGAAAGGCGAAGATGGCAAAACAAAAAAGCAAAATCGCCAAGTTGAAGAAAAAACTTAAGAAATCGTAAGCTTCCTTTTTAGGGGGTAGCGTTCAGGAAAAACTGCGAGGCCTGAAATACCCCCTATTAAACGTTATTATCACGTTATAAATTGTTGATGACTTGAAAATATGAACAAACAAAAAAAAGCACAGGAAGAAAAGCAAAGCGAAAAAGCGAAAAGCGAAGATGCCAAAAAAAACACATCGCTCAGATTAAACAAAAAAACACTAAAAGCATTGAAAATAATCGCCATAGAGCAAGATACAAGTGTTCAACAACTTATTGAAAATCTGATTCTTGATTACTTAAAAAAGCAGTCTGGTGAATAATCACGTGACATCTGTATGCCACTGTAAAACCACCAGACAGGCTAAATGCCAAACATTATTATGGAGCCTCCATGACTAAATCAGCAAAAGATAACAATTCAAAATCTAAGAAACCCGCATTATTAGTAAACAAAGAAAAGAGCAAGACTAATAAGAAGACTGAAAATGTAGCTAAAAGCGTTGAAAAACAGCTAAATAATAAGGTCAATGCCCTTTCTCAGCAAATAATGGAATTACAAGCTCAGCTTGATACCACTGTCAAAGCCGCGATTAAAAAGCTAAAGAAAAAGCAAAAGAAATTGCGGGCTAAGCAAGACGAATCGTTTACTAAACAGCTCAAAGCACTAAGCAAAAAACATCATGCTGCCTTAAAGAAAGTGAAAAAGTCTTTTGCTAAAAACCAAGACACAGTAGTTAAAGAAGAGACTAAAGAAACAAAATCTGAAACAAGCAAAGAGACCTCGTCCTCTCCAAAATTATCAGATATTAAAGGTATAGGGCCGGTCACGATGAAAAAGTTATCGGGTATGGGCATAAAAACAATTGATGACGTTGTTAATGCGTCTCAAGAAACACTTGAAAAGTGTAAAGTGTTTAGGGGCTCTGATACCTGGGTCGAGCAAGCGAAAGCACTGCAATCTTGAAAACAACGTTAGGGCCTGTTTATCTTCAGGCTCTTGTTTTACCCTCTCTAGTCTTACCTTCTACAATGGAAACTGACCATTCGTCATAAAACGTGCCTGCTTTGGATAAAACTGTTGCATGATGACGCTATACAACTTCACGGTGAGGAAAAAAGTATGAAACGGCTAGTTACACTACTGTTACTGTTAATAGCGTCTTTATTTGCAAAAGCAGACAAGCTCGATGGTAATTGGCGAGGTATGCTCGAGCTGGGCCAAGGCGCAAAACTTGTATTGGGAATAGAGATATCGACAATTGATGGGCAAGATATCGTGTATTTAGATAGCCCTAATCAAGGTATGGTCGATCATCCGGTAGAAAACCTTGAGTTATCACAAGATGAGATCCGCTTTGATACGCCAGAGCTAAACGCGAGTTTTGACGGCACCATTACTGGTAACCAAATTGTAGGTGTTTTTACACAAGGGAAATCGTTTGATATTACCCTAACAAAACTCAGCGATAAAAGTACTGCAAGACTTGAAAACGAAGTGCGTTGGTACGGCGATTTGAATGTGACGCGGCAAGCGACTTTACCTCTGGTATTAAATATTGCCGTTATTGAATCAGGCTATTACGCAACGCTCGATAGCCCGCAGCAGCAGAGTTTCGGTATTCCGCTGTCAGACTTCTCCATCGATGAATCTAAACTGAGTTTTACCTCACCGATTATCAATGCCAGCTACAGTGCAAAGAAAGTAGATGAAATGTGGGAAGGTACTTTCGTACAAGGCGCGGCGATGCCTCTCAATCTAAAAAAAAAGCCCCTCTAGCAGTCACCTTTGACCTGAACAACCCAACGCCATGGTTATCTGCAATTTATAAAGAACATGGCGTTGTCTTCGCATATATAAGTAAAGGGGAAACAACATATCACTTCCACGGGTTTTCCAACCCTACTGCCGAAGACAAAATCCCAGTAGATAAACAAACGCGGTTTGAGATAGGCAGTATTACCAAGCCTATCGTAGGGTTAGTTCTCTCAGCAATTGTGCAAGAAAAATCCATAGCCTTAAACACTGCATTGGCCGACTTTTTCCCGGATTTAACATCTGCTGCAAAAGACATATCACTGATCGAATTAGCGACACATCGCTCAGGCTTATCTCGCTTACCCGAAAACCTGTCCCTAGCCGAAATGGATAATCCTTATAAAGGGTACTCAAGCATGATGCTTTTCGATGCATTACAAAGCGCTGATCCCAAAACAAAAGACTTTGAGTATTCGAACTTTGGTTTTGGCGTGCTCGGCACAGCATTAGAAGTAACAAGCAATAAACCATTGAATGAATTGTTGCAACAAAGGGTGTTTTTACCTGCAAAGATGCAAGACACTTTCTTATCGCTTGATGATGTAACCATAGAAGGCGTTGCAGATGGACATGACATTCTATTTGAAAAAGTCAGTCATTGGACTTTTGATGCTATTGCTGGCGCTGGTGCTGGCGTATCTACTGCAAAGGACATGTTGGCGTTGGGTAACTACCTTTTAGAAAATAAAGACGCTCCACATGTATCTTTATTCCTGACGCCTCATACAGCCCAAGCACCTAAATTTGGCATAGGGATAATGCTAAATGATGAAATCGCCTTTCACGGCGGCCAAACGGGCGGCTTTGGCAGTTTTTTCGCGGTCGATTTTGAAAATGAACACGTGGTAGTGGTATTAACAAACGTGTCGAAAGACGCCGGTAAGCTTGGTTTTAATATACTTAACGCAATCAATGAGTAGATGGCACATATAACTACTGCTACGGAAGCCAAATGAATAGATTTTCATATGTAAAAATTCAGCTAACGGCTTGGACCGTCGTCTTAGCGTTTTACGCATTTGCTATTTCATTCCGCCCCATATTAGTCCACATTGAGTTTTTTTATGCGTTTATTCTAGTGGTATCAGCCGGCGTAGTTTCGAATATCATCAGACGCGTCTACAAAGATAAACTCAGCACACTGCCTGTTTTAAAACAGGCACTTTATTTAGTCTGTCTTAGTCTACTTGTCGCAGCACTTGCGACATCGATGTTAGTCATTGCCGTATTTATTGTATCTAACACGCCGTTGGCATTTCCAATCCCTTCGGATCAACGTCTGTTCGTCGTACGCCAGGTATTCGCGCAGAATTGGATAAATGTGAGCGGGTTGATGCTGCTGTGGAGTAGCCTTTACTTTGCTATTACCCGAGCGCGAATGTTGACAGCAACGAAGGCTGCACTAAAGCAAACCGAATTAGAAGTACTGCAAAATCAGTTAAACCCCCATTTCCTATTTAATGCACTGAATAACATCCGCGCGCTCGTATTAGAAGACGCACACAAATCAAGAGATATGATCACATCACTGTCAGATATATTGCGATATTCACTGACAAAGCAAGGTACGGTGAAAGTGGCATTAAAGGACGAGCTGACGTTTATCTTAAATTATATTGATCTGTGCAAAATTCAATTTGAAGAAAGGCTCCAGTTTGATTACGACATCGATGAAGGATTGGAGGACATTCTAGTGCCCAAAATGGTTATTCAACTGTGCATTGAAAATGCAATTAAGCACGGTATTGAGCCAAACATAAAAGGTGGACAAATCACGCTTTATGCAGAAAAGCAAAACGGCAAGCTTGATATAAAAGTCGAAAATTCCGTTTCGCCAGAGGCAGACCCTACAGATTCACTTGGTATTGGTTTAGCCAATCTCAGAGATAGATTTACATTGCTATACGACAAAACAGCTTCGTTCAACACAACAAAAACGGCTGAAACGTTCACCGTCGAGATGCGTTTCCCCATCGAAACGCAGTAACAGTGACGTGATGAAATGAGAATGAAACTATGAAAATACTGATAATAGAAGACAGTCGACTTGCAAGAACGGAATTAAAGCAGCTGCTTAACGACCTTGATGCTGAGTACCATATAGAAGAAGCAGCAAACATCTTGGAAGCTCAGGATTGCATGTCCAAAAGCGAGTTTGACTTATTATTACTGGATATCGAAATGCCAGGTGGCACAGGCTTTGACTTATTAGATCAAACCGAACAGCTGCCTGCCGTAATTTTTGTAACCGCTTATGACCAATACGCGCTTAAATCCTTCAATTATGGCGCTGTAGATTATCTCTTAAAGCCAGTCACTAAAGAAAGATTAACCGCTGCAATCAACAAGATTACCCTAAGCAACCCCCTCACCCGCGAATTGTCGTTGGACAGTCAGGTTTTTCTCAAACAAAACGAAAAGTGTTTTTTTGTAAGGCTCAAAGACATCTATGCATTTGAGTCCATTGGCAACTATACCCGCGTACATTTGAACCAGGACCGGCCCATGATCTACAAAAGCCTCGCAAATCTTGAAAATAAATTACCATCCGAACACTTTTTCCGTGCCAATAGAGGGTGGATCTTTAATACCGGATATGTCGACAAAATACACCCATCAATATCAAATGGACTAGACGTCACTATGTCGAACTCGCTTGAAATAGAAATCTCCAGGCGACAAGCAGCAAAGTTTAAGCAGTTTTGGTCGCTATAAGTTCCTATTTGAAAACCTCATTTGATGGCTAAAGTTCAGTTTAATTGTGGAACACAAACACTCTCTTGGAGATTTCACGGTAGGTTATGTAACGTTTGCTAGTACCCTTTGGAGGTTGAGTTTTTCAGCGCAATGACGCGTTTCTTTAAATAGAATTAATGATGAATGCACGTGTTTCACTTTTGAATAACCAATAGTTCATTGTGCTCAAACCCACTAAAAGAGTATGCGAAAACATGCGCCAGACAGGCGCGCAGAATTTGCTGAGGTCTCACTTTTGGGAATATAAATCAAATCCCCGCCGTGTTGCAGCATTATGCGTCTTGCCAATGCCAAGCCAATCCCAGAGCCATGAACTTTAGTGGAAAAAAAAGGAACAAAACAATTTTCCACCACTTGCTCAGGCATATCGGTGCCAGTATCACAGACATCAACAAAGCACTGCCCTTGGCTATTTTGATTGGCATAAAACGTTATTTGCTCATTTGCATCATTGTTTTGTTCACTTTGTTTGCTGCTTATTGCTTCAAGGGCATTTTTGATTACGTTAATCAATACTTGTCCAATTTGCGCTTCATCGATCATTAGCAAAGGATCTGTGTCAACGGTTTTAGTTATGATGACGCCTTTTGACTCACACTCATTACACATAAAATCGCAGGCATGAGTTAAAGGCACGCTCAGATTAACCGGCTTTAGCTCTGGTGCAGGTAGGTTTTGCACCTCCCTAAAACGTCGAATGAAGGCATCAAGGTGCATTGTCCGATTTCGAATTGTATTAAGCGCCAAAGACAAATCTGTTTTGCTTTGTGGATCGGCAAAGCACATGTCCGTCGGTACCATACCTTCTGCAGTCTCTGAAAGCGATGCGAGAGGCGTTATAGAGTTGGCAATTTCATGGGTCAGTACACGGGTAAGCTGCTTATAGGCCTGTTGTTCCTTAGCTTTTAAAAATAAATCGATAGACTGCAAGGTCACTATAAAAACTGACTTACCCAAAACTTCAACTTTAACAAGGGAAATAGAGAAGGTATCAAGGCGTTCTCCAACTTGCCAAGGTAATATGGCTTGTCGAATTAGGTGTTTGCCATCGCTTTGCAATTCATTAACGCGCGTTTGAAGTGCCGGTGCCGCTTCAATGCTTTCAAGCTTATCCCCCAACAAACGTACCGCCGCAATATTTTGCACAGTAATACCGCCATCCTCATTTATTACCAGTACACCCACATCCAACTGTTGAAGCAACGTTTTAAAGTAGTTTGCCTGTATCGCTGCCTCTTGACGCGATTGCTGTAGAGCATCAGCTAGGTTTTGCAGTTGTTCATGCATGGGGTGACCCGCTGTAAAGCCATAAGCAGCATCACCATTTGCCAGCGCCTGCATTACTTGAACAGGTTGTAGCAATGTGTTCCTCACGCGATTGATGAGCCAGGCAATTGAGAAAACAACACCGAAAACAAGCACCAGCGTAACGGCAGTGAACCCGCGCGTCTGCATTGTCCCACCCAATAGGACTGATAGGATAACAACCAGCAACAAAGCGATAACTATCTGATACCTATTCATTGCCTAGACCATATTTGTCCAGTCGTCTATACAGTGCACCACGGGTCAAACCCAGTGCGTTGGCTGCATGACTGATATTGCCATCAAAATACGCCAGCGCCTCTGCTATGGTCTGTTTTTCAACAGCTGACAATAAAAAGTCACTGCTACTTTTATACTCAGCACCTTGTTTTGCAGAGTATTTTTTACCTGTTGCAGCGGATGGCGTCAATATACTGGATATATCTAGAGCTTGTCCGTCGGAGAGAATAACCGCTCGTTCAATTGCGTGAGCCAATTCACGTATATTGCCCGGCCAGGCATATTCCGTTAAGTCCCTGACATCAGACTTGGCAATACCTAATTCGCGTTTGTACTTTTGGTTGAACAAACGCAAATAGTGCTCGAGAAGCAATGGAATATCGTCTTTTCTTTCCCGTAATGGCGGCAAATGCACTTCGATAGTATTAATACGATATAGCAAGTCTTGTCGAAATGACCCTTGCTCTGCAGCCTGCTGCAGATTTTCATTGCTGGCACAGATCAGACGAATATTCACATCAACAGGCTGGTTTGCCCCAAGCGGTGTAATTTGTCGATTTTGGATCGCTACCAGTAACTTAGCTTGCTGTGTTAGTGGTAAGTTGGCCAATTCATCCAGAAACAAGCTTCCTCCCTCGGCAAGCTCAAAGCGTCCAACGCGGTCTTGCCTAGCGTCAGTAAACGCCCCTTTTTTGTGACCAAATAATTCACTTTCAAACAGGTTGCTGGCCACTGCCCCCATATCCAGGCTGATGAAAGCATTTTTTACACGAGGACTGGCCTGATGAATGGCTCTAGCTATCAGCTCTTTACCCGTTCCGCTTTCTCCTGATATCAAGATGTTTGCATCGGTTTCTGCTGCTTTTTCAATGGTCGAAAAAACTGCCTGCATAGCTTGACTTTGGCCGACTATGGGCTGGTCCATTTTCTGGATAATTTGCGCCAAGCCGTCACGCTTTCGACTCAACTGATTGAGGGTTCTTCGCGCTTCTACGTGCTTGAAAGCGGACGCAATAACGGCTAGAAGCCCATCGTTTTGCCAAGGTTTAGCAATAAAATCACTTGCACCTTTTTTTATTGCCTCTACCGCCAGACTGATTTCGGCATAAGCAGTCATCATCACGACAACCACACTAGGGAAACGCTGGTTTATTTGGGATAACCAATAAAATCCCTCTTGACCTGAAATGGCATCCTGTCGAAAATTCATATCTAACAATACCAGGTCAATACCGTGTTGATTGATGCATTGCTCGATATCTTCAGGTTCATGGCAACACATCACTTTCTTATAGTGTCTTTTGAGTAAAAGCTGGCTTGCTACCAAGATATCCTGGTTGTCATCGACGATCAGAATGTGGCCTTGTACTTTTCCTGTCATAGATTTTCACGCTATCTTACTTAGCTTTGACATTACGCTATCCAGCATGAAATGTCCATTATTGGACACTTATTACTGCCCAAATATGGACACTGCCCATTATTGGACATCTGTAAAGTTTTTATCACGTTGTTTTTTAATGAGTTTTTTATTGGCACTAATTTTGTTTACGTTGGATAACACAGAACTTTAATACGCGCAGCACAATAATTTAAGCACCATGGATAGAAAAAAACGCCGTACACAAACTCAGTTGCTATTCAAACGTTGGCGGCCAGTTACAGCAACATGTGTAATATTGGCGGGTATTACTGCGCTTTACACCTTTGCTTTTGAGAATGGAGAGCGTGTTCAACGTGTAGACAGCAAGATGCTAACACTAAGCACTGTTACACAAGGAAAGTTCTCCAATGTTCTGCGCCTACGCGGGAATGTGAAGCCCAAAAAGTCTATTTTGCTGGATACAAGCAGCGGTGGACGAGTTGAAGAGATCAGTGTTGAACAAGGTACATCAGTAAAGAAAGGGCAAATTCTATTGCGTTTGTCTAATCCGAGCTTACAGCTTGATGTGATGAGCCGAGAAGCGCAAATCGCCGAACAAATGAATTTTTTACGCAACACCCAAATGACCATGGAAACCAATCTTTTGGATTTGCGTCGTGATCTTCTTGAGGTGGATTTGCAGCTTTCTCACCTAAATCGAAAATTGAAACAAACACAGCCTTTGATAGATGATGGCGTGGTAGCCAGAGATGAGCTTGAAGCTATTGAGAGTGATTTAACTTATTATCACGCTCGTCGGCAACTCAATTTAGACAGGCAGGCTCAGGAAAAAAGCATCCGACAAGTGCAAATTACACAGCTTCAAGACAGCGCCAATATGCTACAAAAAAATTTGGCTTTTGCCCGCAAGAATCTTGAGGATTTAATCGTTAAAGCGCCTATTGATGGCTATTTAAGTGCATTGAATGCCCAGTTAGGCGAGTCAAAACCTGCGGGTGCCAGCATGGGGCAAATTGATATTCCTGACCAGTTCACTCTACACGTGAATGTTGATGAGTTTTACATCAATCAAGTCAAGATTGGCATGCTAGCCAGATTAAGGCAGAACGATAACGTTTATGACTTGCGCGTCACAAAACTGGACACTCAGGTTAAAAACGCTTTATTCACCATCGAAATTGATTTGCCCGAAAACATGGCAAGCCTCAAACGCGGGCAAACTCTTGATGTTGATTTGCAAATTGACGGTGAGCGGCAAAACGCTGTGCTGCTGCCGCGAGGCCCGTTTTATAACCAGAGTGGCGGCAATTGGCTATTTGTTGTTAGCCATGATACCCAATATGCAGAGCGGCGTTCAGTGCAATTAGGAAAGAAAAACCAATATCACTATCACGTGCTTGACGGGGTCTTGCCCGGTGAACAGGTGATTACCTCCAGTTACAGCGCATTTGAAAATGCACAGAGAATTAAAATTGAGTAACAGCACTATGATTCAACTAGAACAATTGACCCGCGTATTCTGCACCGATGAAATAGAAACTACGGCGCTCAATAAAGTCGATCTTGAAGTTAACAAAGGTGAGTTCCTGGCCATAATGGGACCGTCAGGTTGTGGAAAATCTACTTTGCTCTCTATTTTGGGTATGCTCGATACACCGACAAGTGGTCACTATGCATTCAATGGCAAAGACATATCAAGTTGTAGCGAGCGACAGTTAGCTCAGCTGCGCAAAGCTTCTGTAGGCTTTGTATTCCAAAGCTTTCACCTGATCAACGAATTAAGTGTGTTTGACAATGTTGCCCTGCCTCTGCAGTATCAGAACGTATCTACAAAAACCTGTAAACAGCGCGTCAATGCGATTTTAAAACGCATGGCCATCGATCATCGTGCCAGCCATTTCCCCCAGCAACTATCTGGTGGTCAACAACAGCGTGTTGCGGTAGCACGGGCACTGGTAATAGAGCCGCAACTGGTGTTGGCTGACGAGCCTACTGGAAATCTCGATTCCGTAAGCGGTGGTGAAGTGATGAGCCTTTTAGGTCAGCTTAATAGGGAAGGCACCACCGTTATCATGGTGACGCATTCTGAAAAAGAAGGCAGTCATGCCGATCGCATCGTGCGTTTGCTGGATGGTCAAATTATCTTTGACCATGCAAGCAATGATGAATTTAATCAGGCGAGTTAACTCATGTTGCTCAACTATCTAAAAATGGCTTGTAAAAGCGTGCTGCAAAATACACGTCAAAGCCTTTTAAACATTATGGGTTTGTCTATCGGGCTTGCTGCAGCAATGGTCGTGGCGCTGTTTGCGCAACACGAGCTGTCTTATGACAAATGGCAACCTAATGCCACTAACAATTATAGGGTAGAGCTTGACTGGTCGGGTTTTGGTTTTGATGTATTCCCTAGCGCCAATTTGAATCGGGCACAGGCCTTTAAAAACATTAGCGGCGTAGAGGCTGTTTTTGGATTGGTTCGAGCGAGCGATATCGACGCCAGCATGATCCATGTCAGCTATGGTGAAAAACGCATACAGCTTAAGGATATGTTTGTTGCCAGCGATAATTTAAACGAGTTTGCAGCACTGGACGTTTTACAGGGAGATATGGCTCAGGCATTGACTGTACCTTGGCAACTCGCCCTTAGCGAAAGCGAGGCACTGCGGGTTTTTGGCGCGGGTGATATCATCGGCAAGCGATTAAATACGCAAACGGGGGTTTATAGCATTGCTGCTGTATTCGCCGATTTACCCGAAAATACGCATTTTCATTTCAAAAGCCTAACTAACTCAACCCAATATCAAGATGATTTGCGCACCCACATGCACTATGTGTATTTGCGCTTAGCTGACAACGCAACGATTTCTCAGCTGGTGGAACAACTTACTGATGCCTACACGTTGGGTCCGGAGCGTGGCCGTCTAAAAGTGAAACTCTCAGCCATTACCGATTTACACCTGCATCACATCTCTGAATTAAAACCAGGTGGCAAATGGCAAACCGTTGTGCTGTGTATTTTGCTAAGTGGCCTTTTGATTGGCATCGCTTGCTTTAATTTTGTCAATATGAGCGTTGCGCAAGTCGCCAGACGCGCGCAGGAAACGGGCATTCGCAAAGCCTTAGGCGCGAGCAGAACACAACTTGTCCTTCAAATTTTGTTCGAAAGTTGGATAGTCACCATTTTTTCAATCGTTCTTGCATGCGCGATAGTTGAGCTTAGCTTACCTATCGCCAAAAGCCTTATTGGTAGAGAGGTGATCCTTGTTTTTGGCTTGAAAGAATTCGCTGCGCTTTTAGCCTTAAGTATCGTGGTTGCCGTGTTGGCAGGTCTATATCCCGCTTTATATATATCTTCTTTCGCTACACTAGATGCGCTAAGTGGTGAATTAAGTTCTGGGCAAACTGCCAATCGTATTCGCAAAACTCTCTTGGGTCTGCAATCCGCTTTTTCGATAAGTTTGATTGCAGCGGTTATTACATTTAGCCAGCAACTAAAATTATTACAAGATATCGATACCGGCTTTGCCACCGATAACCGCCTAATCATTTCTGGTTTACCAAAAGAGTCGGTTTTCACTAAGGAAAACGCACGATTGCTGACGCGTTTAAACCAGATACCAAATGTCAGTCTGGCCACACCACTGGACACAAAACTTACCCACTCTTTTCTGTACAGCTTTGAAGTGCGTTTTCCCAATGGCAGTCAAAGCGAAACGCCCATACCCGCTGTGGGAGTTGGTTTTCGCGCTGTTGAGAGTTTGGGCTTAAAATTGATTGCTGGACGAGATTTTTCTTCATCCACTGGCAGCGACTGGTTTCAAGTCAATGAAGACAGCGCTACAGTATCCACCATAATCACAGAATCCCTATCGCAACTGTCGGGCTTCGCGTCTCCTCAAGAAGCTATTGGCCAAACTATTCAACGAGATAACTTGCAACTTAGCGTTGTCGGTGTTGTTGAAGACATACAATTGGGAACTGCAAGAGAAAACTACAATCAGGTGTTTTTTGTGTGCGGTTTTACGCTCACTATGAATATGAATGTGTTGGTCGCGTACGATAAAAATCTAAGTGCAGAACAGCGCATGCAGATGATAAGCGCTATCGAAACAACGCTTGTAAAAGAACTCAATATTTTTGAGCCATCAATACGTCGGGTTGAAGACGATCGAAGCGAGACGTTAGGAGCCGAAAGGAGCTTACTGCGCATCATCTCAGTTTTTAGTGTGTTAGTCATTGTATTGGCATGTATAGGTATATTTGGTCTTGCGTCCTTCTCCTCACAAAGACGAATGAAAGAAGTGGCCCTGAGAAAAGTACTGGGTGCTTCTGAATTGAGCTTGGTGAACCTGTTGGCTAAAGAATATCTGTGGTTAGTTGCTGCCAGTGTTGTGTTAGCCTGGCCGCTAAGTTATTGGCTATTGGCAAATTGGCTTCAGGGCTTCAGTCAAAGAGTAGACCAATCCATATGGGTATACCTCTTCGCCACTTTTATCGTTGCAGCAATAAGCTGGATAACCTCAGCCTCTCTAGCATTTAAAGCGGCAGTCGGTCACCCAGCAAGCGCATTGCGGCATGAATGAAGCAAGTTATTAGACCCAAATAGACAAAGAGCCGCCACTCAGCTTAGTTAGAATTTAAATATTTGATAAATCACCTTGTTTCATAGTGATATTTGTCATGCTTAAAAGGCTTTAACGACCGCTATGTCTCATGAATTGCCTATTAAAATGCAACTGCTGGTCTAAGTAATTCAATGCCAAATTTTTCAGGGATATTGCCATAATCTCGAAAGTTAAACGTGTTTCTGAGCAAGCAAAACCGAATGATAATCGCACTCGGGATCTTTTAGTTTGAGGTGTTTTATGTGAAAACCCAGTGATCCCAATATCTCGCGATATTCTTCAATGGAAAGGCTTGAATGATAAACTTTCTCGCCTTCGACCATACCCGTTACCTCTCCAGCTTTGTCTCCTATCGTCAGCATGAGGACGCCAGCGTTTTTTAAATGTGCATCAAACGTTGCAAACTGTGCTCGTTGCTCCTGTTGTGATAAATGAAAAAAGCCATCCCAGCTAATTATCCCGTCGAAGCGTTGTTCGAGCTTCATATGGCGCATATCTGCAAAGATCCAATTGGATTCAGGGTACCGCTCCCTGGCAATTTCTAGCATTGCCTTTGAAGCATCTAATCCAGTTACTGAGAAGCGGTTCTTCAATAAGTATTCTGCAATTGGCCTCCCCGCCCCGCACCCTACATCCAGAATACTCGCGTGACTAGGCAAGTAAGAGATGAAAATATCCAGCCAGCTTTTTTCAAAAAAGATGTTAGGACGGTACTCATCCCAAGCCTTTGCATGTCTTTCATATACATCAATAGTATTGTGATGAATGTCTTTTAGATTGATTTTACTCTCCAACCCGATTTCACAAGCTGTATTTCAATTAAATATTGGACTGTTTATGGTAACAAATACAGCACTCGCGCCAATTAATAGGAAAAAATGTAATCTACAAAATAGTTTAACTATTGATTTTAATAGCGTTTTTTTTCGCAACAAACAAAGAATACTTTTGTGATA
>DDLV01000103.1 GCA_002340325.1 Glaciecola sp. UBA2563
TAGGTATTAGTAATTTGAAAGTCGCTGTAAACCCAATCCCTGGGCGCTCTGCGAATTCATCCATGAATTCGAAGCTTTCAAATTACTAATACCTACAACCAACTGTAAATCAATATCTTAGAAAATCAGCAACACCTAAACAGAACATAGCCTTTCACAAAAGTATAATTAGTGTGTTTTTAGCCCGCGTTTTTCCATTGAAGCGTAAATCATTTTTGCTTGTACGAGCGTTACAACATTACTTATTAACCAATACAAGACCAGACCAGCAGGGAAGAAGAAAAAGAAGATACTCATGGCAACGGGCATCCATTGAAAAATCTTCTGCTGAAGGGGATCTTGTATTGTCATTGGTTGCAATTTCTGCAGTAGAAACATTGAAATACCTGTAAGTATTGGCAATACAAAGTAGGGGTCGCGAACAGATAAATCAGTTATCCAAAACACAAATCCAGCATGTCGTAACTCAACGCTTTCCAGTAATACCCAATAGAGCGCAAGGAATATAGGCATTTGTAAGAGTAGTGGAAAACATCCACCCATGGGGTTAACTTTTTCTTTTTTGTACAGTGTCATCATGGCTTGAGACATCTTTTGTCTGTCTTCGCCGTACCTGTCTTTTAACTGTTGAAGTTTAGGCGCTAGTGCACGCATTTTTGCCATTGATTCGTACTGCTTCTTTGTAAGCCAGTACATAGCACCTTTTACAATCAGCGTGATAATGATAATGGACAGTCCCCAATTTATAACTACGCCCTGAATAAATTGTAGGAGTTGAAACAACGGTTGAGATATCCACCATAGATAACCATAGTCAACGGTTAAATCTAGTCCTCGCGCAAGTGTGGCTAAATCATCTTGAATCTTGGGTCCCACATAAAGCTTACTCGTCACTGTAGCCGTTTCTCCAGCGGGAACTACTTGGGCTTTAGAGGTATACCCTACTATTGCATTGTCACCTGCCATCCCAGAGTAATATGTGATCTTTTCTAACTGAGGAGGTACCCATGCTGATACGAAATAATGCTCTAGCATAGCAACCCAACCACCGATGTTTGAAAGTTTTAGTGGTTCATCTTCAATTTCTGAAAATTTGTATTTTTTATATTTCGTTTCTTGTGTTGAATACGCCGCACCACGATAAATAGGCATAAACATGCTACCACCCTCGCGAGCTACTGTAGTTTGTTTAAGTTGTGCGTACTGTTGAACCTGAGCAGGTTGAGAGGATGTATTTTCAACTGTATATGTTACTTCAACGATATGACTACCGGAGGTAAAGTTAAACGTTTTGGTGACCCTCACACCGTCTTTCGTTGTCAATGTCATGGGCACTGATAATGAGTCGCCCTGCATCTCGTAGGACATTTGTTCAGTTAAATAGCGCATTCTACCTGTAGGTTGGTCGGGACCTTGCTTTCCGGTAAGACCGCTTTGCGCAATATAAAAGGTAGCGCTTTCATTACTCAAAATGGAGTATGGAACATCCCCACCTTGTTCGAGAGGATATTTAAGCAAATCGGCAACAACGACATCCCCGCCCAGTGTGTCGATAGCAACACTCAGAGTGTCAGTTTTAACGGTAATTAACCTAGAGTTCTGCTGTTGAGTTTGAATACTCTGTTCTATAACGGCATCGTCCGACGGCGGAACGAACGAATCTGACTGAACACCGCTTTCGCTTGCGTCATTCGTTCCAGGGACAAAATTTTGCTCTGAATCGATTTGAGTTGTATTGCTGGTGACCGGAGCAACAGTTTGTGCTGGATCTGAAAAATCGACATACTCCATCCACAGTAAAAAACTGACAAGGAGAAGTCCTATAACTAAAATACTGCGTTGCGCTTCCATATATTTCTCAATCAATCATTAATCGTTATTTTCCAATCGAATCGTCAGGCTTACCCGGCACTGGATCAAATCCACCTGGATGAAGTGGATGACACTTTACAATTCTTTTTATAGCCAATGCTAGGCCTCTGAATATACCGTGTTGTTCGATTGCTTGGTGTGCATAGCATGAGCACGTTGGGTGAAAACGGCAGTTCTGACCTAACAGTGGAGAGATCAAAACTCTGTATGTAGTGATCAACACAAGAAAGGGCCATGCTAAAACTTTTTGAATGCGCTTCAAAATATACAGAAATTGTCCTGACGTGCTCATTGCATTTGGTTGTTGCATCGTTTGAGTAGTCTCATCCATTGTTTGTTCAACACTTCATATATTGAACGATTATCCAATTCGCTAATGCCGTTTTTAGCAATTAAGATGATATCAATATTTGGCATTTGATGCGCTCTTAATCTGAAACTTTCTCTTGCGCAGCGCTTTATACGGTTTCGTTGAACGGCTTTCCTTACTTTCTTTTTAGGGACAGTAATGCCAAGTCGCGGATGGCCTTCAGTGTTTTGTCGAGCCAATAACGTAATATATGGCGATACTGCAGGAATTGCGTGTTGGAAAACTCTAGAAAACGATGAGGGAGTCAACAAACGTGACTCCCTCGGAAACTTGTGAGGTACTGTTTTCACTTTTTCTTAAAAAAGAGTGCTTATGCAGACAGGCGCTTCCTTCCTTTAGCACGGCGGTTTGCCAATACTTTACGCCCGTTCTTCGTAGCCATTCTGGCACGAAAACCATGAGAGCGTTTGCGCTTAATGTTACTTGGTTGAAAAGTTCGTTTCATTGCTTCTTCTCGTTTCGTTGTAAATGCTTCTGCCGCTATTTGACGAAGGGGCTGCATCTCTAAATTGGGACGCGAATAGTAGTGATTTAGTTCATTAATGTCAATATTCACAGGCATTAAATTGATGATTTAGTGAGCGAAAATACAGAGATATCCACAAACCATCCAAAAATATGAAATTTATCCACAACTGTTAGTATTTTGATCAGGAAAAAGTTGCTAATTAGACGATATATTTTGATGTAGATCTAGGTATTTCTGATTTTATCAACGATGCATGTAAAAAGATGCTTTGCTTTATAGGCCATAAAAATTGGGGGTTATAGACAATGGTAGTAGTAACGTTAAGCTTGATAATGATTTAGTTTTTGCTGGATTTAGGTTTGAAAAAATAAATTTAAAATTCCTGTGGATAAAATGCGAATTAGTGCGCTATAGTTACTAGCTATCTAACTAAAAATTTCATGAGGAAAGGGTTTGGCGGTTAATTGGGACAGTTGTCTAGAGGTTTTAAGACACGAATTGTCTTCTGAACAATTCAACATGTGGATAAGACCATTGAAATCGGAATTTGATGGAGACGCATTCGTCCTTTATGCCAAAAATCATTTTATCCTCGATTGGGTAAGAGATAAGTACTTTGAAATGATTATCTCTACCCTTAAGCAACTCTATGGAGATGATATTCCAACCGTAAAAATCGAAGTCGAAGGAAGACAACGAAGTACTTCTATGGGTTTTAATTTACCGTCTAATAAAACGTTGGATAGTTTTCAGTTAAATAAATCTGAACATGGTGAAACGAATGGTGTTGTAGGTAATCGGGACTATGATGCATTATCAAAATTTTCTACGATGGGGTCCTCCAATAGAGAAGCTATAAGAAAACCAAAGAAAAAGCATAAAAGTAATTTAAAGACAGAATATACACTAGATAACTTTGTAGAGGGTAAATCTAATCAACTTGCTCGAGCGGCTGCCATGCAAGTTTCAGAGATGCCTGGGAAGTCTTATAATCCACTTTTTCTTTATGGAAGCACAGGTTTGGGTAAAACCCATCTAGTTCACGCAGTTGGAAATGAAATTCTAAGAAAAAATCCTGATGCAAAAGTTGTATACATGCACAGCGAACGTTTTGTGCAGGATATGGTAAAGGCACTTCAGAAAAACGCCATAGATGAGTTTAAGAGGTTTTATAGGTCGGTTGACGCGCTGTTGATCGATGACATTCAATTTTTTGCAAAAAAAGAACGCTCTCAAGAAGAATTTTTTCATACGTTCAATGCACTTTTAGAGAGCAATCAGCAAATTATACTTACTTCAGATCGCTATCCTAAAGAAATTGATGGAGTTGAAGATAGACTTAAATCTAGATTTGGTTGGGGACTGGCTGTTGTAATCGAACCGCCTGAATTGGAAACACGCGTAGCTATTTTATTGAAAAAAGCAGCACTGAACAGGATTACATTACCTAATGAAGTTGCTTTTTTTATGGCGAAGAGAATTCGCTCAAACGTAAGGGATCTCGAAGGAGCGCTTAATCTTGTCATTGCTAATGCAAATTATTCTGGACGAGCGATAACAATCGATTTTGTACGTGATGCATTGCATGATCTTCTTGCACTGCAAGACAGACAAGTTACTATTGAGAATATAATTAAGACTGTAGCAGAATACTATAATATTAAGGTGTCTGACCTGTTATCTAAAAAAAGAACAAGAATGATTGCAAGGCCAAGACAACTTGCTATGTCATTAGCAAAAGAGTTAACTAATCATAGCCTTCCAGATATTGGTAATTCATTTGGGGGTAGAGATCATACGACAGTATTGCATGCAGTTAGAAAAATAGAAGAACTGAAATCGAAAGATAAAGATATAATGGAAGATTACAAAAATTTAAATAGAACACTTACCTCGTAGCTCAAGTGTAAACATCAAATAGTAGATTAACGAGAATAAAATAATGAATTTTACTATTAGTCGAGAAGATTTTTTACAACCACTTCAATTGATATCAGGCGCCGTAGAGAGAAAACATACACTTCCAATTTTAGGAAATGTATTGTTGCGAGTTGAATCGTCGATGCTTTGGATGACAGGCACTGACCTTGAAGTCGAGTTAATGTCCAGTGTAGCTCTATCTGGGGAAGTGACGGAAGGAAGCATTACGGTCCCGGCGAAAAAGCTTTTAGATATTGTGAGAGGTCTTCAAGAGGGTGTTGAAATTCGCTTTGACGTATCTGAAAACAAAGCAGTGTTAAAAGCACACAGGTCAAAGTATACACTCTCAACCTTATCTGCTGCAGATTATCCTAACCTTGAAGATTTTGACGATGAGGTTGAATTTGAAATTAGTCAGTCTCAATTGAAAAGGTTGATAGACGCCGTACAATTTTCAATGGCGCAACAGGATGTCAGATATTATCTCAATGGAATGAATCTTCAAACGGGCGATAACGAGATTAGAACGGTAGCAACGGATGGTCACAGACTAGCCATGTCAGTGATTGAATATGATGTAACGCTTCCGCAAAAGCAAGTGATAATACCCAGAAAAGGGGTGTTGGAAATTAGTCGTTTAATTGAAGATACTAACGCAAAGGTGAAAGTTCAACTTGGCAATAATCATATTAGGATATTTAGCCAGTCTTTTATATTCACAAGTAAATTAGTTGATGGCCGATTTCCGGACTACAACCGTGTATTGCCGAAGGACACCGATAAGACAATTAGCGTTGATCGTTTAGCGATAAAAGGTGCATTTTCTAGAGCTGCAATATTAACTAATGACAAGTTCAAAGGTGTGCGATTAAATATTCAAGACGATGTACTTATAGTGACGGCAAATAATCCAGAGCAAGAAGAGGCTGAGGAAAATATCGAAATCGCCTATAAAGGAGATGAGCTTGAAATTGGATTTAACGTGCTCTATTTGATTGATTCGTTGAATGCTATTGAAAGTGATCAAGTGATTTTTAAATTATCTGATTCTAATGCAAGTGCGTTAGTTCTTGGTGTCACTGTAAAAAATGACGAACCAGTTGAAGACGATTCTGCGCAATACGTTGTTATGCCAATGAGGCTCTAACATAAAGTATCAAATCAATTAATGCGTATTAATGAATTACGCTTAAATTCATTCCGAAATTTTGGCGAAGTAATTTTATGTCCAGATGCTCCAATCAATTTGATTTACGGTGACAACGGTGCTGGTAAATCAAGTCTATTGGAGGCCTGCTACCTCTTAGGGTTTGGTCGCTCGTTTAGAACGAATAGATTAAATAACCTAATTCAATACTTAAACACAAACGATTCATCACCCGATAGATTTACTATATTTCTTTCTTATCTTTATGAGGAAGAAAATCGCTCGATAGGCTTTTCAAGAATTAGAAACGGCGGAAATCAAATAAACATTAGTGGGGTGAAAACATCCCGTTTGATTGATATTGCAAGGCAACTTCCTGTACAGCTATTCACACCACAAAGCAGTGATCTCATTACTGGTCCGCCGTTGGTAAGAAGACGGTATCTGGATTGGGTAGTGTTTCACGTGGAACATTCTTTTGGTAAGCATATAAATGCGTATACAAAAGCAGTAATGCAACGAAATTCAATTCTTAAAAAATTAAAAACTCAATCAATTCGGTCTCCTTTAAACTCGATAAATACTGAGACTCAAATTTGGACAAATTTATTGATTGAAGAAGGAAATGCCGTAAATAGCCTTAGAAGTAAATTTATTAATTTATTAAGCATTGAATTGAACCAACTGTATAGCCAATTATTTAGTTCTGAGTTTAAAGTTGAAATAAGATATAATACAGGGTGGGCCTCCAACTTGTCCCTGAGTGAAGCAGTCATTAATAATACTAAAAGGGATTTGGATTATGGATATACAACAGTTGGACCACATAAAGCTGATTTGGCGCTTTATGTAAATGGCAAAAATGCTGCTGAATATATGTCAAGAGGCCAGCTCAGGTTGCTCGTATCATTATTGCTTATTGCTGAAATAAATGTCTTAAAAAAGAAAGCCGGAAAACAGACATTAATCCTTATTGATGATATTGGTGCAGAGCTAGAAATAAAAATTAGAGACCAGTTAATTGAATTAATGACTCAAAATTCACCACAACTTTTGATCACAGCTATCGATAAACAACAGTTTGGCGACGTTCTCAATAACAAAAATAAAAAAATGTTTCACGTGAAACATAATCAAGTCTATGAGGAATGACAATTATGTCAGATAACAATTATGACTCTTCAAATATAAAAGTATTAAAAGGGTTGGACGCCGTAAGAAAACGCCCTGGCATGTATATTGGGGATACCGATGATGGTACCGGTTTACATCATATGGTGTTTGAAGTCGTAGATAATTCTATCGACGAGGCACTTGCGGGCCACTGTTCGGATATTGTAATCAAGATACACTCCGATGGTTCTGTTTCTGTCAGTGATGATGGACGTGGAATACCTACTGATATTCACGCAGAAGAGGGTGTAAGTGCTGCAGAAGTAATTATGACAGTACTACACGCTGGCGGAAAATTTGATGATAACTCTTATAAAGTGTCTGGTGGTTTACACGGAGTTGGAGTATCAGTGGTAAATGCACTAAGTAAAAAACTTACATTGAAAATCAAACGAACAGGTAAAGTGCACGAACAAGAATACTCTATGGGGGAACCACTAGAGCCACTAAAAATTACAGGCGATACGGATAGTTCAGGAACAAAAATTCGCTTTTGGCCGAGTGAAGAAACCTTTAGCAATATTGAATTTCATTACGACATATTAGCCAAAAGAATTAGAGAGCTTTCATTCTTAAATTCGGGTGTTTCGATTCGACTTGAAGATGAAAGAGATGGGCGGAAAGATCATTTTCATTATGAAGGTGGAATCAAAGCTTTTGTGGAATATCTAAATAAGAATAAACATTCCATACACGATGCGCCATTTTACTTTAGTGTTCAGCGTGTAGATGATATCGCTGTTGAGGTTGCTATGCAGTGGAATGACGGCTTTCAGGAAAACATTTATTGTTTTACCAATAATATTCCTCAACGCGATGGTGGTACACACTTAGCGGGATTCCGATCTGCTTTAACTAGAACGTTAAATACATACATGGAAAAAGAGGGTCTAAATAAGAAAAATAAGACCAACGCAACTGGCGATGATGCGAGAGAAGGGTTAACTGCGATAATCAGCGTAAAAGTTCCAGACCCAAAATTTTCGTCTCAAACAAAAGACAAGCTCGTTTCTTCAGAAGTTAAATCGGCGGTAGAAACGACGATGGGTGAGAAGCTAAGTGAGTTTTTAATTGAAAATCCAACTGCAAGCAAGATCATTATCAATAAGATTATAGATGCTGCACGCGCGCGTGAAGCTGCTAGAAAAGCACGTGAAATGACGAGACGCAAAGGTGCTTTGGATTTGGCAGGATTACCCGGCAAACTTGCTGACTGCCAGGAGAAAGATCCTTCTTTATCTGAGCTTTACATTGTCGAGGGTGATTCAGCCGGTGGATCGGCTAAACAAGGTCGTAACAGAAAAAACCAAGCGATTTTACCTCTTAAGGGTAAAATACTAAACGTTGAAAAGGCTAGGTTTGATAAGATGTTATCTTCACAGGAAGTTGCAACCTTAATTACTGCGTTAGGGTGCGGTATCGGTAGAGATGAATATGATCCTGACAAATTACGTTACCATTCGATAATCATTATGACTGATGCTGATGTTGATGGATCACACATTCGTACATTGCTGTTGACTTTCTTTTACAGGCAAATGCCAGAAATGATTGAAAGGGGACACATATTTATTGCACAGCCACCTTTGTACAAAGTTAAAAAGGGGAAGCAAGAACAGTATCTTAAAGACGATGACGCAAAATCTGCCTTCTTAACAAATATTGCTGTTGACGGATCATCACTTCACGTCTCTTCTGACGCACCACCAATTCAAGGCGTGGCATTGGAAAATATGGTTTTACTATATCAAAGTACAAATGCAATGATCGAACGTATGAGTAAACGAAGAATACCTGCAGCTATATTAACTGAATTTGTATACTCTGATGTTGTAGATGAGAAAACGCTTACTGAACGTGAATCTTTGAATGCTTTCGCTCATTCATTTATAACTTCGTTGAATGATAAAGAAGTAGAAAGTCGCACCTATAATATGGAGATACGTAAATCCGAAGAACACACTTCCCTCTATGAGTTCGTCATAATTATGAAACAACATGGCGTTGACTATGAATATATAATTGACCTCGAATTCGTCAACTCACCAGAGTACAACAAGATAGTTGAGTTAAACAACACAGTTAATAACTTGATTGAAGAAGGTGCTTTTGTAAAAAAAGGTGAGAAAAAACAGGATATTACTTCTTTTTCTGATGCATTGGCATGGCTAATGAAAGAAGCACAACGAAGCCTCTCCATTCAACGATACAAAGGACTTGGTGAAATGAACCCTGAACAACTATGGGAAACGACAATGGACCCTGAAAGTAGAAGGATGTTACAAGTTACCATCGAAGATGCAATCGGCGCTGATCAATTATTTACTACGCTTATGGGTGATCATGTTGAGCCCAGACGAGACTTCATTGAGTCAAATGCTTTAAATGTTGAGAACCTCGACATATAGACAAACTGTTTTTTAGTACAATCTACACCGAATCTATAAAGGCGCTTAATTGAAGCGCCTTTTTTGTAGCGCTATTTTTGTTATGTATTCGATTATGTGATGAAATTTTATTATTGCTTCTCACTTACCATACTTTACGACTATCTTTGACAGTTACTATATTCGCATCGACTAGCAACATTTGTAAGTTGTTTTTGTGAATGTAAATATAAGCCATTCAAAAGGTTTCATAAATTTTCAGCCAATTTTATTTGTATTGTCACTTGTTATACTAGCTTATTTCTTCCTCCCATTTATGGTTCAGTCTCATAAAGAGAATATCCATAAAAACGCTGTTGAAACAACATTTCATACGATGAATCTAGCCCGCTCACTTGCGTCAACTATGCAGCGAGATATAACGGTATCAATTGACGAAGAAAACTTTTGGTGTATCGGTTTAAGTGACAATGGAAAATGTAACTGTAAACTGGAGAATGCCTGTAGCATAAACGGAGAGGAGAGAGTCGTGAGTGGCAGAAGTTTCCCTGAAATACTAATTTCCAATATTAATTTTAATGGAAATAATCATGCAGTTTTTCAGGCTAAACATGAAGTCTCTGATATTGAAAAAACCACAGGGTTTTTAATTTTTGAACAAGGCGACAATAAAATAAGGCTCGAAAAGAAAGTTCCTAACCGAGTGCACGTTTGTCTTCTCGATGGAAATCTACCTGGTTATTCGGTATGTAACGAGTTTACAAACATTTAGAACCCATTTTCTAGCATTCTCGATTAACTATCCATGAATGAATTTTGCAAAAGCACATCAATTTCTTTACTTGCAAAATTGAACTATTAGTATTTTTATATATTGTACGTCTGGTCAAATCTTGTTTTTAATAATCCAACATCTAAAACAAAATTCACCAACATCGCTGTAATTTTAACAAACACCAAGTTAATGAACATAATGATTATTAAACACCTACTACCACTTTTCGCTGTTTTATTTTTAACTGCTTCATGCACTTCTTATGATTACCCTAGAGATATCAAAATTGGCGATGAGCTTTCGCGATTTCAAGGTGAAAGTTTAGCGGGACAAACGTTTACCCTCCCAACAGATGTATACGGTGAGCCTACAATTTTGTTGTTTGGTTTTGTTAAGGAATCACAGTTTGATATAGATCGATGGTTGATTGGATTGGACATGCGCAATGTAAACACGAGAATATTGGAAGTACCAGCAATAAAAGGGTTTTTTCCCCGGTTAATTTCAAGTCAGATAGATAATGGTATGAGAAAAGGTATTCCAAAAGAACTTTGGTCTATCGTAATTACCGTATACGAAGATGGAGATAAAGTACAAAGAATGACAGGCAATAAGAATCCTAACAATGCCAGAGTGGTGGTGATTGAAGGAACAGGCAAAGTCATTTACTTTTACGATGAAGGTTTTTCTGTGGCAGCATTGAGTGAACTATTAGATGCGTTAGAACCGTACGAGAACGAATCAAGTCCTTAAATGGCATGTAAATATGCCATGAGCGGGAGAAATCATTATTTATTCGATTCTTTGAATTTTAAGTTTAGGTGAAGCACTTTTAGAGACATCGAATCGCAATTGGTATAGGCCCGTTTGCTGAGGTGTAAATTTGATATTTGCAGAATCTCCAGCGCAGTATAACTCTCTTTGCTTATCTATGATGATAACCTGCTCGCCAAACTCCATTCCACAATTTACATCATTACTCCAAAGATTGTCAGCCACTTTAAAATCATAGGGCTGTCCATCAGCGATTAACTCAACATCAAGCGTGTAGACGTTGAGATCGGATTCAGACGCCCGAAACCGATATGGCTCAGAGGCCTCCCACCAATTCATTATCCCTCTTAAATACATACTAGAGAAATCCTTGGTTTTTGAATCTTCGCCAATCGATATTGGAATGGGTGTTGCACAACCCGAGATGAGGATCGATAAACTAATTAAGAAAACTACAGCACGCACGGTAAACCCTTATACGTTAATAACAGATATGTCAGCGACACTTAGAAACGCATGTCGGATATTCGAAACCAATTTAATTCTATTGGCCTTAACATCTTTATCATCGACCATTATCATGACGTTTTCAAAAAACTCTGCTAATGGTTGCTGCAATTTTGACAGCTGAGACAATACCTTTGAATAGTCTGTATGCAATTCAACACTTTCTAATTCAATATCCTGAAGCGCTTGATACAAAGCTACTTCCGAATCTTCACTGAGCAACTGAGTGTCTATGTCTTGGGTTCCGGGTAGCTCAATTTTATTTTTATTTAAGATGTTACTTACACGTTTGTTTGATGCGATTAAATCACTTCCTTGTGCTGTTTTAGCGAAGTCAGAGACTGCTAATAACCTCTTTTCTAAATCGTAAAAGGAAACGTCATTGTTAACCGCCATCACAGCATTGACAATATCTGCACTGATCATTCTATCGGCATAGTAGGGCTTGCATCGGTCATAGAGGAAATTGATAACTTGTAATTCAACATTTTCATTTTTTAGTTTTGAACCAAAAACAGGAACTACAGATTTTATGATTGTTGAAATAGGGATGCTCTGTTTGTTTTCAAGCATTATTCGAAGGATACCGATTGCAGCTCTTCTCAATGCGAATGGATCTTTGTCACCTTTGGGTATTTTGTTTATTCCGAAAATACCGATTAAGGTGTCAAGTTTTTCAGCAAGCGATAACAACACAGATGCCGATTCAGTAGGAATTTTGTCTTTTGAAAACCTAGGAAGATACTGTTGCTCTATTGCTTTGGCTACTTTTTCATTTTCTCCATCATAGAGGGCATAGTGTCTTCCCATTACACCTTGAATCGATGTGAACTCCATTACCATATTCGACACAAGATCGGCTTTTGCAATCGTTGCTGCTCGTTGTGCATCATTTATGTCGGTAGATGACATTGAAAACAATTGACCTAATATCTTTACAATTTGGCTGACTCTATTTGATTTGTCTGCGATAGTTCCAAGTTCTTTTTGAAAAAGTACAGAATCTAATTTTTCTGCTTTTTCGGCGAGCGTTGTTTTCTTGTCCGTTTCAAAGAAGAACTGCGCATCGGCGAGTCTCGGCCTTATGACTCTTTCGTTACCAGAGATGACCTGCTGAGGATCCTTACTTTCGATATTGGACACAAATAAAAATATATTGCTAAGATCTCCATGCTTATCTAGCAGGGGTATGTACTTTTGGTCATCTTTCATCGTGTAAATGAGCGCTTCTTTAGGTACTTCTAGAAACTTTTCTTCAAAGGACGCTTGAAGAATTACTGGCCATTCAACAAGTGATGAGATCTCTTCTAAAAGTGCTTGATCAAAGTCGGCAACTAAACCTAGTCCTTCCGCTTTTGCCAATATTTGTTTCTCAATTGACTTAACTCGGCTTTCATAATCGGAGATTACATACTGGGATTCAAGCAGCTTTTTATAATCATTCGCATGCGGTAACTTGACTTTGTCGTCACCATGAAATCTATGACCAGAGACTTGATTACTTGCATTAATTCCCAGTGCCGATGCTTCTACAACATCGCTCCCATACAACACAGTCAATGTATGGACTGGGCGAATGAATTCAGCATCATTTGCCCCCCAACGCATTGGCTTAGCAATCGGTAGTGATTTGATTGTTCGTGACAATATTCCAGACATTTCAGAATCAATTGTTTTACCGCTTACGCTGGCTTTATATAATAACCATTCGCCTTTTGCAGTTATTAGACGCTCAGCTTCCTGTACTTCAATCCCGTTACTTCTCGCCCATCCCAATGCAGCCTTGGTGGGTTTGCCCTCATCGTCAAAAGCTACGGATACAGCAGGTCCTCGCTTTTCTACGAGTTCATCGGGAAGTGTTCTTGCTATGTCATTAACCTTAATGCCTAAACGCCTAGGAGCGCCAATCGTTTCGTAACTAGAGTATTCGAACCCTAAATTACTCAGCTCTTTTATCAATAACGTAGAGAAACTTTCAGCTAGTGTTTTTAAACCCTTGGGAGGTAATTCTTCCGTTCCCAGCTCAATCAGTAAGTTGTCCTTGTTGATACTCACTTAGCTAACCCTCTGCGCTTGATTGATTATTTGTTGTTACGTTGCTATTTTTTTGAGCTTCTACTGTTTTGCAAAGTGGAAACCCAACAGACTCCCGTGACTCGTAGTACAATTGTGCACAAGCTTTTGCAAGCGACCTGACGCGAAGGATATAACCTTGTCTTTCAGTGACCGAGATCGCGTGACGTGCATCTAGAAGATTGAATACATGTGAAGCTTTCATTACCTGCTCGTAAGCGGGTAATGCTAATTTCTCTTGAATCAGAAGTTGACAGGATTTTTCATGTTCATCAAAACTAGAGAAAAGAAAATCCACGTCTGCATGTTCAAAATTGTATGCAGACTGTTCTTTTTCATTCTGCAGGAAAACATCGCCATATGTCACTTTACCAAACGGACCTTTCGTCCAAACTAAGTCATAGATACTGTCAACACCCTGGATATACATAGCGAGTCGTTCAAGTCCATAGGTGATCTCACCAGTGACAGGTTTGCATTCAAGACCACCTACCTGTTGAAAATAGGTAAATTGAGTGACCTCCATACCATTCAACCAAACTTCCCAGCCTAGGCCCCATGCCCCAAGTGTTGGGGATTCCCAGTTGTCTTCAACAAAACGTATATCATGCACAAGAGTATCAAATCCCAATAGTTCTAGAGATCCAAGATACAGCTCTTGTATATTGCTAGGAGAGGGCTTTAACATTACTTGAAATTGATAATAGTGTTGCAGGCGATTTGGGTTTTCACCATAGCGGCCATCCGTAGGTCGTCGACATGGCTGCACATAGGCACTATTCATAGGTTCGGGACCTAGCGAACGAAGAAAAGTCATAGGATGAAAAGTTCCCGCACCAACTTCCATATCCAGCGGCTGAATAATGACACAGCCTTGCTGCGCCCAATAATCCTGAAGGGCTAAAATAAGTCCTTGGAAGGTTTTGATATCAAACTTTTGCTGATGGTCTTGCATACTGCGTCTTCTGAGTCAGAATGATTTTAAAAAGTGCGGTAGTATAGCGTTTTTATTAAAGGTTTGGTATGGCCTTAAGCCGTTTTAAAGGTCCGTAGTCTCGAGACTTCTTTTTGTACATCAGATGAGAGTTCACTTTCAATTTGCTCACGCTCTCTGTCTTGTTTACGGCGTTCTTTTTTGCTGAGCGAGTTTCTTGCTTCTAGTGTTGGGAAATGCTTTATACGGTCATAAAGCTCGAATATCGCAGGATAGTCTAATTTGTAGTCAGGTTGAGGGACAATTGGAATTGCTAAAAGCAAATTGCAAATTCGTATTGCACCCTCAGATGGATCGCACTGCTGCTGCTCCATCGCAAAAGCAATAGTTTGAATGCTTTCGCTAATATTCTGTATGCGTTTGTTTCTAACTGCTGTTTGGCGGTCGTTTTGTGCTTGAAGTAAAAACAACAGACGACCTGCATAAATACCAAGACCAATGATAATCAATGCTGCGATGCTAATCAGTACCCAAAACGTCATGTATAATCCGTATGTACGCTAATCTTCAAAATCTTCTTTTCTTATTGCTTCAAGAGACGAAAACGGATCAGAATCATCGCTTTCTGATATCCCTAATAGTTCACATAGAAATTTGTGCCGCGAAAGTTTCTCATCTAAGTACTGACGTTCAGAAGGGGCAAGTAAGCCACTTTCAGCTTTAGCTAGTAACTCTTCGAGTTTTGTATCGTTTTCGATGCTTGTTAGTTCTTCAAAAGGGTCGAGAGGCGCTGTCTTGACCGGTTGTTCGTTTACTCGGTACTTATCCAGTTCAATTTTCTGCTTACTGCCATAACGGACATCGTTTTTGCGGGTGGTAACACTTTGCTGAGCAGTTGTATTAGAAACCGTTTGTTGTCGACTACCAGGCTTATTACCTTTCGTCGTTTTTTTCTTAATTGGAGATTTAGTTAGCTGGATTGAGTTTTCCTTGCTAACGCCTATTTTCCCGATTTTGCGTGTTTTTTTTGCTCTAGGCATGAGGGTTTCGAAGTAGTGAGGTTTGATGTTTGGAAAAAAGAAAAGGTGATAATCCGAAGATTATCACCTTGTACTAATTAGTGTCTAATGACACCTCTCCCGTTATACACTTCATGTGCACTAAATCGATAGCTACCTTTTTATTTTTGTTGGCTAACCATACAATTTTATTTGAGGTATTCCGTTACGCTTTCTTATCTTTTTTGATAGTACTCACAAAACTCCTTCATTTCAAGTGTTATTTACAAGAAAGGCTGATAATGAAGATGTTTTTATCGATACAGATATCTTATTTAAACTTTCGTCTAGTACAACCCCGCGAGGTAAGCTGAGAGCACTTCGATATCTTCATCTGTAAGCTTTGCAGCGATGTCTCTCATCATACCATTTAAGTCATTAGCACGCTGACCAGACCTAAATCCTTCCAACTGTGCCTTTGTATAATCTTTGTGCTGTCCGCTTATGACCGGAAAACCCGCAGACTTCATGCCAGACCCATCAGGTCCATGACAAGCTATACAAGCCGTGATGCCACGTGTTTCATCTCCGCCTCTATAAAGTGCTTCACCTGGCTCTATGGCGTCTTCTGGTGTCTCGCCAGTTTTGAGTTCTTGACTTGAATAGTAAGCAGCCAAATCCTTCATATCTTGGTCAGACAAAGGCATAACCATACCGCCCATAACTGCGTTATTTCTGCCTTCTTGTCCGCCAGTTGTCATTGCTAGCTTGAACTCAGTCAACTGCTTGTAGAGATAATCAGCGTGTTGCCCCGCTATTTTTGGATTCATAGGTATTGCGCTGTTACCATCAGGCCCGTGGCAAGCTGCACAAGTTGTTGCTTTTGCTTTGCCTGCTTCCGGATCACCGTCTACGGCGATAGCCTGCAAACTAAACAAGATAAACCCTAACAGCATGGATACTTTTTTCATAAATGCTCTCTTTGAAGAAATGAATCGAGTGGCCTCATGTCGGCGGATGGCCGTTATTTTACACAAATAAAAGCTTAAAAAAACATTTGCTTAGTAATACTATGGATTTAACAGAAGGAAATACGATAAAAACTGTCAATCAAAAATGACTCTTTTTATTACAGAAGAAGTGTAAGTAAATACATGACGTATTATAGAAAAGCGAAGTTTTTTATAAGTGCCCCCGATATTAAATCACTTGCGCCATTTAATGGTGTTGAAGTTGCCTTTGCAGGCCGCTCTAATGCAGGTAAATCCAGTGCACTAAATAAAATTACGCGGCAGAATAATTTAGCAAGAACGAGTAAAACGCCCGGTAGAACACAACTGATTAATATCTTTGAAATAGATGAAAAAAGACGGTTGGTTGATTTGCCAGGCTATGGATATGCAAAAGTACCGTTGGCTATGAAAAAAAAATGGCAAAAAGCGCTCGCTGAATATCTGCAGAAGCGCTCTTGTATAGGTGGACTGGTAGTTTTGATGGATATAAGACACCCATTAAAAGATCTCGATCAAGACCTAATCTTCTGGGCAGTTAGTGCCGAAATTCCCGTCCTTATTCTTCTCACCAAAGCCGACAAGTTAAAATCGGGCAAACGAAAACAGCAATTAATGCTTGTGAAAGAGGCATCACTCGCTTTTCAGGGAGATGTAGAAGTGCTTGCGTTTTCTGCGCTTAATGGAATGGGGGTAGATGCCGTAGAGGACGTATTGAATAATTGGTTTGGCCTTGAAAAAGAAGACCCCGAAAGATAACTTTCGGGGCCAACCACTCAGGGAGAACAACACATTCATAAGTAAGAGTTCTGTTGTGCAAATAAGTTCATATATTTTAAAAAAATATTTATAAGGCCTGTTTATCTCAAGATAGACAGGCCCTAATGCGCTTCGTCCCAATTATTGCCGATACCAGCTTCAACTATTAAAGGGACGGACAAGCTCACTGCAGATTCCATCAGAGACAGTATTTTAGCAACGTGAGACTCCAGCACAGTCTCTTTAATTTCAAAGACTAATTCATCATGCACTTGCATGATCATATAAACCTCATCGTTGTTTTTAAGTGTGTTTATCCAATCTGCAACGTGGATCATTGCAAACTTAATGATGTCGGCTGCCGTTCCCTGCATAGGTGCATTAATAGCTGCGCGTTCGGCACCTGCGCGCCGCGCGCCATTACTGGCATTTATTTCTGGTAAATACAGTCTTCGGCCAAAAACAGTACTGACATAGCCGGTTTCTTTCGCACCTATCCTGGTTGTCTCCATATATTTTTTCACGCCGGGATAACGCTCAAAATATACATTCATATAGGATTGTGCGTCACCACGCGGAATTCTTAACTGGCGTGATAAGCCAAATGCGCTCATTCCATAAATAAGCCCAAAGTTTATTGCTTTAGCAGAGCGCCTTTGGTCAGATGAGACGTCTTCTACTGCCACATTAAATATCTCTGCTGCCGTCGCTTTGTGGATATCTTTACCGTGTTTAAATGCGTCGAGTAATCCGTGGTCCTGGCTGAGATGGGCCATTATTCTCAATTCAATTTGGCTATAGTCTGCAGCTACCATCTTATAACCTTTGCGAGGCACGAACGCTGTGCGAATTTGTCTACCTTCTGCAGTTCTAATCGGTATGTTTTGTAAGTTAGGATCGCTTGAGGATAGTCGGCCGGTCGCTGCAACAGCCTGATGGTAAGATGTATGCACTCTTCCCGTTTTAGGGTCTATCATCAGTGGGAGCTTATCAGTGTAGGTATTTTTTAATTTACTCAAGCCCCGATATTGCATGATCAATGCGGGCAACTCGTAGTCATTGCTTAGCTCTTGAAGCACTTCTTCTGAAGTTGACGGGGCGCCTTTTGGCGTTTTCTTGATTATCGGCAATGACATTTTTTCAAACAATATTTGCTGTAATTGTTTGGTCGAGCCCAAGTTAAAGCTTTCGCCTGCTAATTCATGAACTTTTTTCTCTAAGCTTAATATTTCTGATGCTAGGTCCTGGCTCTGTTGGTTGAGCTTTTGTGAATCAATAAGAACGCCTGTCTGTTCCATTTTAGCGAGCACGTTTGAGACAGGAAGTTCGATTTGCGTGAGCACATCTTCTAGTTTATCTTCTTGTTGAATAAGCGTGCTGAGTTTCTTGTGCAGCGCTAGCGTTATGTCCGCATCTTCAGCAGCATAATCTGAAGCTACTTCCAACGGCACCTGGTTAAACGTGAGTTGCTTTGCACCTTTTCCGGCTACGTCTTCAAAGCTTATACATTTATGCCCGAGATACTTCAGAGCAAGGCTGTCCATATCATGCCTTGTAGCCGTGCTATTTAAAACATAGGATGCAAGCATGGTATCGTTTACGATGCCATTAATTTCAACGCCGTAATTAGCGAGCACGTTTTGATCGTATTTGATATGTTGACCAACTTTTTTTGGCGTTGGTGAGGCTAAGATGGGTTTTAATTTTTCCAATACATAGCTGAGTTCTAGCTGCTCGGGCGCATCTGGATAATCATGAGCTACGGGCACATACCATGCGTTTGTAGAAGCGTCTTTGTTTATAATCGCAAAAGAAAACCCGACAAGCTCTGCTTGCATATAGTTAACACTGGTCGTTTCCGTATCGACAGCGATAAGTGCTTCCGATGATAAGGTTTGAATCAAATTTTCAAATGCTTCCTGCGTAAAAACAGTGCTGTACTGACCCTTTTTAAATGCGTTGACATCCTCAGTAGAGTCATTTGGTTCCGTTTTGCTCTGTGACTTGTCATTAAAGTACTTTTCAACGTCACCGCTTACTTCGGCAAGCCACTTTTTAAACTCAAATTCAGTAAAAAGCTTTTTCAGTGCAGGTTTATCCGGGTCTTTTAAAAGAAAATCATCGCTGCTAAGTTTTAAGTCTAAATCGGTTACAATAGTGGCGAGCTCGTAACTCAAGAATGCCTGTTCTTTATTGTCGGCCATTTTTGTTGCAATCGACTTTGCGCCCCGAAATGACAATGCCGATAACTTTTCGAGGTTGTTATAAATATCTTGTAGGCCACCAATGCCATTGAGCATGGCTATCGCTGATTTATCGCCTACACCTGGAACACCTGGGATATTGTCTACTTTATCACCTTTAAGCGCGAGAAAATCGATGATTAACTCAGGAGGCACGCCAAATTTCTCTTTAACTCCGTCTACGTCCATTTCCGTTCTTGTCATAGTATTGATGAGTGTGACGTGTTCGTTTACAAGCTGCGCCATATCCTTATCACCGGTGCTTATTATGCAAGGTTGACCCTGTTTCCCAGCCTCAAAAGCAATCGTTCCAATCACGTCGTCCGCCTCGACATTTGGCTCTATGATGAGTGCAAACCCCATTGCCTGAATAATTTCATGTAACGGTGCAATTTGAGATGATAATTCTACTGGCATCGGTGGACGATTGGCTTTGTATTCAGGATAAATATCATCTCTGAATGTTTTACCTTTGGCGTCAAATACAACGGCAACGTGAGTAGGATTGTATTCTTTGACTAAGCTTCTCAACATATTAACAACGCCATATATAGCGCCAGTATCTTGACCTTTGGAATTAGTCAGGGGAGGTAAGCCATGGAAAGCTCTGAATAAATATGAAGACCCGTCAACTAAAATAAGCGGTAATTTTTCCTTTTTAGTTTTGTTATATCCTTTGTGCATAATTTGCAAGGCCTTTTTTATTGATAAGCTTATACAGTTGAATTAATTAGTAATTTTATTTGATTCAACGCATATTAGCTGTGGATAACTCTGTTGAAATAAAACATGTTGCACACAAAACCTGCCTTTTTCTTAACAAAAAAAGCATCGTTAGCCGGAGGAAAACAAAATTAGATTTGAATCAAGTATCCGTATTGCAAAGCGTGGTTTATATTTATTTTTTTATTTGAGAACGAAGTCAATTGTTTGACTTTCGTCTTATAAAGTTAACACATATTAAACGATTGCCAAGTAATTAAATTAGATTTTTTTTTTATCTTTTTTTGTCAATAAGTTATAAATGCAACTTCTAAGTTGGCATTTTGCTTGTCACATTGTTATAAGCTTGTGCTAGGGCCTATTTATCTATGTTCATTTTTTGTGTTGTCTCCTAAAATTATCTAATACACGGCGTCGATGTTGAAGCAACATGCTGATTTACATTTGCGGTTAAGTAGGGACAGAGGACGGTTATTTGCAATATCGCGCAATCATAAGAATTCTTGGTTTATTAGTGGCGCTATTCAGTGTCACGATGCTTCCACCAGCGCTCATTTCACTTATTTACCAAGATGGTGCTGGTCTTGCCTTTGTCACTGCCTTTTTCTTATCACTGATTACTGGATTGGCATTTTGGTATCCTCATCGGCATGTGAAAAATGATCTCAGAGCAAAAGAAGGCTTTTTAATTGTTGTTTTATTCTGGACGGTGTTAGCCACATATGGGGCAATACCTTTTGCGCTTCTAGAACAACCTCAAATGACAATAACCGACGCCGTTTTTGAGTCCTTTTCAGGGTTGACGACGACTGGCGCTACCGTAATTGAGGGTATTGAGTTTTTACCCAAAGCCGTACAGTTTTATCGTCAACAATTACAATGGTTGGGCGGTATGGGTATCATCGTTTTGGCAGTTGCTATCTTACCGATATTAGGCGTTGGGGGGATGCAGTTGTATCGTGCAGAAACGCCCGGACCTGTAAAAGACTCTAAAATGACACCGCGCATTGCGGATACTGCAAAACACTTATGGTACATCTACCTATCTCTAACAATTGCATGCTCGTTTGCATATTGGTTAGCTGGAATGAATGTGTTTGATGCGATCAATCATGCATTTTCTACGATTGCTATCGGCGGGTTTTCAAACTACGACGCAAGTCTCGGTCACTTTGATAGCGTCGCGGTTAACGTTGTATGCGTTGTTTTCTTGTGGATAGCAGCACTAAATTTCGCATTACACTATTCGGCAGTGAGCGGTAGAAATATTCAGAATTATTTCAAAGATCCTGAATGTAGAGCGTTTTTTACTATACAGTTTGTCTTAATCTTTGTGTGTTTTGTTGTCCTCGTTAACTTTCAGGTGTATGACAGTTATGGGAAATCATTTAGTCAAGCATTGATTCAAGCGGTCTCTATTAGCACGACTGCAGGTTTTGCAACTACCGATTTCTCCGCATGGCCTGCTTTTCTGCCTATCATCTTGATATTTGCAAGTTTTATAGGCGGTTGTGCAGGTTCCACGGGTGGTGGATTAAAGGTTATTCGTGTGTTACTGTTATTTTTGCAAGGGAAGCGCGAAATTGATCGACTGATTCATCCAAAAGCTGTATACGCGGTTAAGCTGGGAGATCGAGCGATGCCAGGTCGTGTAGTAGAGGCTGTGTGGGGGTTTTTTGCAGCATACGCAATCGTATTTGTATTTATCATGATTGGCTTGATTGCAACGGGTCTAGATGACATAACTGCGTTTTCAGCGACTGCGGCTACGTTAAACAATTTAGGCCCAGGCTTGGGCACAGTGTCAGGAACTTATGCTTCAGTGTCGGATCCCGCGAAGTGGCTACTAGTGCTTGCAATGCTATTTGGACGACTAGAAGTGTTTTCGTTATTGGTATTATTTAGTCCTACCTTCTGGCGTAGCTAACCAAAAAATAGTGCTGATGGCTGAAACAGTTTTTCAACGTCTCTTATGTACTTCTTGTCAACTAGGAACATGATGACGTGATCGTTTGATAGGATGACGGTGTCACTATGCGCAATAATCACCAGCTCGTCTCTAACAATGGCACCGATAGTAGTACCTGGCGGTAGCTTTATGTCTTGTATTTGTTTACCTATGACTTTAGAGGTATTTTCATCGCCATGTGCGATGGCTTCAATTGCCTCTGCGGCGCCTCTCCTCAAAGAGTATACGTTTACAATATCCCCTCGTCTCACATGCGTAAGCAACGCTGAAATAGTGGCTTGTTGTGGCGAGAATGCAATATCAATATCGCCGCCTTGCACTAGGTCAACATAAGCACTCCGCTGTATTAATACCATGGCCTTTTGTGCGCCCATGCGTTTTGCCAGCATTGCAGACATGATGTTTGCTTCGTCATCGTTGGTGACGGCAATGAATGCGTCTATTTGTTCAACATTCTCATCACTTAAAAGGGTGGCATCACTTGCGTCACCTTGAAAAACAATAGTGTCGTTTAATATGGTGGATAAGTAGTCAGCTCGCCTTGCGTCGTACTCTATAAGTTTAACGTTGTGATTTTTCTCTAGGCGTTTTGCCAGTCCAGCACCAATTAGACCGCCGCCGGCGATCATGATTCTTTTGTAATTGGCTTCCAGTTTTTGCAGTTCACTCATTACTGTGCGGATGTGTTTGGTGTCAGCAATGAAAAACACCTCGTCATCAGCCTCAATCACAGTAGAACCAAGGGGACGTATTGGTCTGCCTCGCCGATAAATCGCAGCAACACGGGTTTCTGCGTTGGGTATATGTTGTCGTAATGCTGATAAAGCATGACCAACCAACAAACCTCCATAGTAGGCTTTTACGGCAACCAAACTTGCTCTGCCACCAGCGAACTCTACTACTTGTAGAGCACCGGGATAATCAATCAAACGTTTAATAGCCGTAGTCACAAGCTGTTCGGGTGCGATTAAATGATCAACAGGAATATCTTTGTGTTTGTACAAAAGGTCTTGGTAGATAATGTACTGTTCAGATCGAACGCGGGCGATTTTAGTGGGGGTTTTATAGAGCGTATAAGCGACTTGGCAGGCCATCATGTTGCTCTCATCGCTGTCGGTTACTGCGATGATCATGTCAGCGTCTTCAGCTCCTGCTTTTTTTAAAACATCAGGGTGCGAACCTAAGCCACAAATTACCTGTAGATCTAAACGATTTTGCAAGTTTTCAAGAACAGCTCTATCAGAGTCAACGATTGTAATCTCGTTTTGTTCTCCAACTAAGTTTTCGGCGAGTGTACCACCCACTTGCCCGGCACCTATTATAATAATTTTCATCGTACGTTGTGTTCTTTATCTAGCTACTCATCGTTTTATCTTTCTTTTCGACAAGTGGATATGATTTTATCGGGTTTTATGTTTGCCTTTTGCGAAGTTTTGCATAATAGAATCCATCCATTTCCTTTTCACCGGGAAGAATCTGCCAACCTGGCTGATTGACGCTTTCATCTGGATGAATTTTTATCCATTCTGCATCCGAATGGGTGCTCAAAAACCAGCAAATCTGTTCGACATTTTCAGCCTTTAGAATTGAGCATGTCGCATACAGTAATGTACCCCCTTCTTTTAGTCTTTGCCATGCCTGCTCGAGGATTTTCTTTTGTATCGCCACTAAAGCATCTATATCTGCGCGTTTTCGAAGCCACTTTATATCAGGGTGCCGTCGAATAATGCCTGTAGCAGAGCAGGGTGCGTCGAGTAAAATCCGGTCAAACTTCTGCTGGTCATCCAGCGTGGAAAATGTACTAGCGTCATCTAGTCTTACTTGTAATTTGTCAGCGGTATGTGTAAGGCGCTTAAAATTATCAATCATTCTGTTTACGCGCAATTGATCACTATCAATTGCAAGGAGGTTTGAGATATTTGGACAATATTCATAGATCCCGCTTGCTTTGCCACCAGGTGCTGCGCAACAGTCTAAGATACTCTCGTTCTCTTTCGGGTCGAGTAAACGGGCAGAGTGTTGAGCGGCGTAATCCTGCACGCTAAAAGCGCCATCGGCATAACCTGGAAGTTCTGTTACGTTAATATTCTGTTTAAGTTTTATCGAAAATTCACTAAGTTTCTCGAACGATATACCATTACTTTTTAACGTTTCAATGTAGCCCTCAGGTTCAACCGCTAATCGGTTAATCCTAAGAAATATTGGAGGCTTCTCATTGCTTTTCTTTACAACCGGCTCCCATGTATCTGGGTAGTCGATGCGAATTTGTTTCAATAGCCACTTAGGCATACCGTAGCGAATGTGAGGAACGTCAATAGGAATTTGGGCAATTTTGTCCCGCAAAAAACGACGTAATACTGCGTTTATCACTCCGCTGTATCGGGGATAGCCAGCAATCTTCACTGCATTAACAGTTTCAGAAATTGCCGCGTGGTCAGGTGTGCGCATTGCGTGTAGTTGAAACAACCCTACCATGATTAACTTCTCAGCAATTTTTCCTTTATTGTCGAGAGATTTTGTAAGTAGCAAATTTGTCCAATGCTGAAACAATGGAACATCCCGCAAACAGCCGTAAAGACATTCTTGAAACCAAGCTTTGTCTTCGGCTTTTTGATATCTGGCAATGCCAATCGGGAGAATCTCGTTTGTTGATTTTCCGACATCTAATATTTGGTGTAATGCCCAAGCAACATCCGCTCTTAGATGAGGCTTATGTTCGGGAACATTACGTGGATGCCTCTTCAACGTAATTTATCGCCGGGTGTGAATAACGCTGCGTTTCCATTGAACAAGTCACCAACTAATTGTGGTTTCTTGTTTGGTAATTGTAACCTAGTTATCCTTATAGATGAGTTTCTGCAAGCGATAGTAAGTCCTAACTTGCTATAGTCTAAAACGGTTCCAGGTTCACCATCATCGTCAACAACTTCTGCGTGCCATACTTTGATATTTCGACCTTCAGAAGCGAACCAGGCAATCGGCCAGGGATTGAACGCTCGAATGTTTCTATCTATTTGCTCTGCCCTTTGATTCCAATCTAATTCAGCTTCTTCTTTGCTGAGTTTTTTTGCATAGGTGGCAAGCGTATCATCTTGTTTGATGGGGACTATTGAGGTTAACTTGTCAATCGTGGAAACGAGAATTTCAGGCCCTAATTTCGCTAATTTATGATAGAGCGTTGCGCTGGTATCGGAGTCTGAAATACCGATAGTTTCTATCGAGAGTATATCGCCAGTATCGAGTCCTTCGTCCATCTGCATAATGGTGATGCCTGTTTCTTTATCACCTGCCCACAAGCTCCTTTGAATTGGCGCTGCCCCGCGCCATTTTGGCAAAATGGAGCCATGTACGTTGAGACATCCAAGCTTCGGCGTCGTCAATACCTTTTTGGGTAGAATGATCCCGTAAGCGACAACAATCATTACGTCAGCCTCATATGATGATAGCGTTTTTAACGTAACATCGTCTTTAAAATTAAGTGGTTGTTCGACGGGAATATTATGTTTCAAGGCCAAGTTTTTAACCGCACTTGCGCTAAGTTTTTTGCCTCGTCCTGCGGGTCTATCAGGCTGTGTATAGGCGGCTACGATATCGTAATCCGCGTCAATTAGGCCTTGTAAGTGGGCAGCCGCAAAATCTGGTGTACCGGCAAAAATAATTTTCAAAACACATCCTTATTTGGCTGCTAAACGCGCTTCTTTTTCTAGTTTTTTTCTGATGCGTTGACGTTTTAGGGGAGATAAATAGTCAACAAATAGTTTGCCTTCCAAATGATCTAATTCATGCTGGATGCAGATTGCTAATAGGCCATCTGCTTTGAGCTCATAGGGTGTCCCGTCCCTGTCTAACGCCTCAACGACAATTGTTTCGGCTCTGTCTACTTTTGCATAATTGCCGGGCACTGATAGACAGCCTTCTTCGTGGACTGTTGTCCCGTCTTTTTCAACAATTTTGGGGTTTATGAACACTCTTGGCTCGTTTTGTTCTTCGGAAACGTCCATTACTACAACGCGCTTGTGCACATTGACCTGAGTTGCAGCTAGTCCAATACCTTTCTCTTCTTTCATGGTTTCAAACATATCGTCAACAAGCTGTCTGATGTCATCATCAACATTTTCGACAGGTTCAGCTTTGGTCCGTAGCCGTTCATCGGGAAATGTTAGTACTTCTAATCGCGCCATAATTTACTCTTTGAGTCGGTATAAAAAAAGATACGGTTCCATCACATTATGTATCTACTCGTCCTTAGTAATGGTTATATTCTCAAGGTTTTCAAGAAAACGGTCAACAAAACCAAAAGTAAACCGATAACTGAATAATATACAAAGGCTCAGTTTTAGTTAAATCGAATTACTGAATGATCACAAGGTCGATTATGGTTCACAGAATTAGCAAATCCCTCATCAGTATTGCAGCCACCGTTTTGGCAATAACGTCGCTCGGTTTTACCGTCATTACCACGGCTATGGCCGATGTGATTAATATAAGAAGCGATGCGCCAACAAACTATGTGGTGAAAAAAGGTGACACGCTTTGGGACATTTCGAGTTTGTTTCTGGAGCAGCCGTGGCTTTGGCCTGAGCTTTGGAGAAACAATACGCAAATTGAGAATCCACACTTGATATATCCCGGTGACATGCTGCGTTTACGCTGGGAAAACGGTGTCCCAGTAATTGATGTTGTGAGAGACGTCGACAAATCTAGTCTAGTAATGACACCGGATAAAACAACGAGAGTAAAACCTGAACCAATTGACGTATTGCCATGGGAGCTTATTTCACCGTACATTGGCGATGACCAAATAATGCTGCCAGAAACGTACGCGAGTCTGCCCTCAGTCTACAGTGACCGGACCGGTACTCCGAGGTTTGTGGAGAAGGATTACATATTATCTGGAAAGCTAATGAATGGTGAAGAAGATTACGACATTGTGAGGCGACAACGAGTGGTAACGGATAGCTCTGGCAACTCGATAGGCTTTCAAGTCGATAAAATTGCAGATGCGAAGCTACGTCTTAGCACGGTAAATGACAACAAAGTGATAGAAGTAACATCTAGTGAGCTTGAAGCGCGTAAGGGAGACAAACTAGCACTTCATTATCAAGTCGATAAAAGCGATATTGAGCTCAAAGCGGCAAACGGTCTGCGCGGCGAGCTAGTGCAAAACATCAATGGAAATGCACTATCTGGCAAGTTAGATGTGGTGATTATCAACCTTGGCGCAGATAACGTAGCACCTGGAACTGTATTTGGCATTTACGAAAAAGGCGTGGATGTAGAGGTGTTTGAGCAACACGACAATGCCCAGTCAAGGTCGAGTCTCTTCGAGCTAACGTCTATTCCAACCATTATTGAACAACCTGCTTATAAAGTCGGGGAGCTAGTTGTTGTAAGAGCTTTCGATAAGGGTAGCTATGCGTTAGTCACCCAATCAAATACACACTTAAAAGGCGGCGAAATAATCGGTTCCCCTTAAAAGATAGGGGCACCACAATGACTTATAATTGTCCACGGAAGGAATGCAATCATGGATGTTCAAGACATAACTCACTTCTTGAGATTACAGGCGCTGCCGCGAATCGGCATTAAGACACTTTCAACTCTCTGCAGTACTTTTGACACTGCCCTATATGACTTCCACAAAATTCCGAATCCGACATTGTCCATCAATGGGTGGTCGAGCGAACAACTCAAGATACTCCGCGGTAACTGCAAAACAACAGAGACGAGCATAGCGCGAGCATTACACTGGCAATCCGTTAAAACTAAAAGATCCATCATTCACTATAGCTGCCCTGATTACCCCGATTCGTTAAGGGAATTAGCTTCTCCACCGCTCGTGATTTTTTGTGAAGGGCGTCTAGACTTATTAAGAAGCCCAAAACTCGCTATCGTAGGTACGCGTGCACCAACGCAATACGCCTATGATGCATTAAATACACTTTTGCCTCCGCTTCGCAACACCGGTATTGTTACGATCAGTGGGCTCGCGCTTGGCGTTGACGCAATATGTCATCGAACTTCATTAGCTAACGAAATCCCTACGATCGCTGTTTTGGGTAATGGTATCGATGTTATCTATCCTAAAAGACATCAAAAGCTGCAATCACAAATTCAAGAGAGCGGATTATTATTGAGTGAATTTCATCCGCATATCCAACCAAAACCCCACCAATTTCCACGCAGAAATCGATTGATAAGCGGGCTCTCTGAGGGCTTGTTGGTAACAGAGGCGAGAATTAAAAGTGGCACTATGGTGTCTGTGAAGTTTGCCATCGAACAGAATAAGGAGGTGTTGGCAGTTCCTGGAAATATAAATAATAAAAACAGTGAATTATCTCACTATTTGATTAAAGACGGTGCGACTCCCGTGGTCGAAAGCAACGATATCATCGATGCGGTGCCTAAGTTTTCTCAATATAAGATTTTTGTCCCAACAAACGAAAATAATTGCAATATGGACTTGGCAAGCGATCCATTGTTAGATAGTGTTAACTATAGCGCTACGTCAGTTGATCTGATTGCACAACGCACCGGTACATCAGTAGTAGATGTATTAACACAATTATTAGAATATGAGTTGCGTGGTTTAGTGGCCTCCACACCAGAAGGCTACATAAGATTGAGGGGTTAAAAATGTTCGATATCCTCATGTATCTTTTCGAGAATTTGGTGTATCACGAAACAGATATTCAAACCGACCAAGATGCTTTGACTGAAGAGTTAGTCAGAGCAGGTTTTCATCGCGAAGAAATATACAAGGCACTTGATTGGCTAGAACGACTGGCCGACCTGCAGCAAACCACCCAAAATCCCTATTTAACAGATTCAGTTCAGCCATCTTCAACCAGAATCTATACGTGTAAAGAGCAACTGCGATTGGATACCGAATGTAGGGGTTTCATCTTGTTTCTTGAACGTATAAACGTACTTGACTCGGCGACAAGAGAAATGGTGATAGATCGTGTTATGGAACTTGACTCTACTGAGTTTTGTGTTGTTGATTTGAAATGGGTAGTGCTGATGGTACTCTTTAACGTCCCGGGCCAAGAACAAGCGTATGAGCAAATGGAAGAGCTTTTATTTGAAGTTCCCGAAGGCTTTCTGCATTAAAGGTCACTGCTCGAATTAATTCGCTCAGAAGACTTGTCAATTTGTCATGCGAAATCATCATGTGCTGATTGATTTTTGCTAATCCATATCAAGTAGTAAGGATAAACAATGAACAAAGCTCAATGGTGTTGGTAAAACGATGTCTAAAATCGATGATGAGCTCTTTGAAAAGAGGTCAGGAGACTCGGTAAACTGCGGTGACTGTCCCAAGTGCGGCTCGACTTTAAAGTTAAAGTTTAAGGGAAAAACAACCTTTATTGGCTGTTCAAATTACCCCGATTGTGACTACTCAGAAAGCTTACATCACGACGAGATCAATACGCTTAAAGTCATCGATAATAGTGAATGCCCATATTGCCAAAATCTACTTGCTGTAAAAAACGGGCGTTTCGGCATGTTTATAGGTTGCACAAACTTCCCTAGTTGCCATTTTATTCAACACAACAAACAACCTGAAATACAAGAAGAGCATTCAGTTACGTGCCCACAATGTAAGAAAGGTAAGCTAAAAAAGAGACAGAACAAATTTGGAAAGTTTTTTTACGCTTGCGATCGTTACCCAAAATGCAAATTTTTAATAAATCAAAAGCCTATACAACACACCTGCAAATCATGTGGTTATACCGTAATGGTTGAAGCAGATGAAAATGGTCAATTAAAATGCGCTAACAAGAAATGTGGAAAACTCTTTCAATGTACAAACGGGTAAATACAGGAATATGTGTGAACAGCTATGATGTTTGATGAAAGCCAATTCAAAATAGATTTTCAAATGGGTTGTGTTTTTGCCTATCCAACGGAGGCTGTTTTTGGTGTTGGTTGCGATCCCCTTAATCAGGCAGCTATGGAAAAAGTTCTAACTATCAAGCATCGGCCACAGGAAAAAGGTGTCATCCTTATTGCAGGGGACATTGAACAGTTAAATGGGTTTGTAAATTTTGCAGCCCTACCAGAATCGACGATTCAGCGTATACATGACACATGGCCGGGCCCTTTTACATGGTTGGTTCCTAAAGGACCAAAAGTGAAAGAATGGATCAGTGGAGGTTCAGAATTGGTTGCTGTAAGGGTTACAGACCATGCACTGGTTATAAATATGTGCAATGCGGTATCAAGTCCACTTGTATCTACAAGCGCGAATATCGGTGGTATGCCACCAGCTAAATCCGCAAACGAAGTCATTGATTATTTTGGTCGCCAAGTTAAATTACTCGATGGCGAATTAGGTTCTCAAAGCAGTCCCAGTACAATAATTAATGCGTTAACTATGGAAAGAATACGGTAGATCAATGAATATATCAGAAATCTCTACAACCGAAATTGAGCGCGTAAAACAGTTTTTACTCGGTTTACAAGAAAATATTTGTCACAGCTTATCAACCGAAGACGGTAAAGGTGAGTTTCTCAAAGATACGTGGGAACGTGATGAAGGGGGTGGCGGTATATCCCGAGTGCTTAGAAATGGCAATATGATAGAACAAGGGGGTGTAAACTTTTCCCACGTTTATGGCCATGAATTACCAAGATCTGCGACAGCCTCACGACCAGAGCTAGCTGGGAGACAGTTTCAAGCTATGGGTGTTTCATTGGTTATACATCCGCACAACCCATTTGTCCCGACGTCACATGCAAACGTGCGATTTTTTGTCGCAGAAAAGGATGGTGCAGCACCGATTTGGTGGTTTGGTGGCGGATTTGATTTGACCCCTTCGTATGTATTTAAAGAGGACGCAATACACTGGCATAAGGTGGCAAAAACACTCTGCGAGCCATTTGGCGAGAAGGTTTACGAAGAATATAAAGAATACTGTGATAATTATTTTTATCTTAAACATCGAAACGAAACGAGAGGTATTGGAGGACTTTTCTTTGATGATTTGAATGCCCCGGGGTTTGAAGATTCGATTGCATTTATGCAAGCAGTAGGTAATGGATATATTGACGCATATTTACCAATCGTACAAAGACGAAAAAACACAAAGTTTGGTCAAAAAGAGCGTGATTTTCAGCTATATAGGCGCGGACGTTATGTCGAATTTAACCTGGTTTACGACAGAGGGACGTTGTTTGGTTTGCAAACTGGCGGCAGAACCGAATCAATTTTAATGTCTATGCCGCCACTCGCGCGTTGGGAGTATAATTTTACGCCTGAATTGCATAGCCCAGAAGCTGAATTAATCAAGTATTTACAACCTATCAATTGGTTGGATCTTTGAACAGCAAACTCAAAGTGTGAATAAACTTTGATATTGATCAATAAAAAAAGCGCTATAAATCAATCGGTTGAATCCTTTGATCTAGATTAAGGTTATAACACGACCAAAATGTAAAATGCACTCCATTAATTAGGAGCGTAACACATGAAAAAATCGTTAATAACCTTAGCAGTAATAGGAACACTTGGATTATCAACAAATGCATTAGCCTATGAGGCAGGGGATTGGTTAGTAAGAGTAGGTGTCACAACAGTAGCGCCAGACGCGAGTAGCTCGCCCATCCTTGCTGGTAGCCTAGACTTGGGTCAAGCCCTTCCATCGGTAGGTACATCACTTACGGTAGACGTTGACAATAATACTCAGTTGGGATTGAACGTAGCCTACTTCGTTACTGATAACATCAACATTGAACTTCTTGCCGCTACGCCGTTTAAGCATGACATCGAATTTGTAGCGGGTAAATTGGCAGAAACATCCCATCTACCGCCTTCTGTTACTGCGAACTATTTTTTCCTCGATTCATCGTCTAAGTTTCAACCATATGTTGGAGCGGGTTTGAACTATACGATTTTCTTCGACGAAGAGTTCGATGATGGCGCGGTAACGACTATAGAGACACTTACCCAAGGCGACTTGGGTGCTGCAGCCACCGTTTCGAACCTAGATTTAGATGCGTCGTTCGGTTTGACCTTTCAGGTTGGTTTCGATTATGAAGTATCTGAAGGAATCTACATCAATGGTTCAGTTCGCTATATCGACATTGAAACAGAGGCGACATTTGATATTGCTGGCGTTCCGGCTGTCGCTACCACAGGCGCGATAGACACTGTGGATATAGACCCATATGTTTACACACTTTCGGTAGGCTATAAGTTCTAACTTGTCATTTTTTATTGCCGTTTAAACCCCAACGTTTGGCGATTGGGGTTTCAGTTTTTGCACTTAAAAATCAGAAAAAGCAATATAGATCAACATGTTGAAATATTGATCTATATTAAAGTACGACTATATTTAAGATGTAAAATGCACAACAATAATAGGAGCACAACACATGAAAAAATCATTAATAACATTAGCAGTAATAGGAACACTTGGATTATCAGCAAATGCATTTGCATATGAAGCAGGTGATATTATCGCGCGAGCAGGATTAACCTCAGTATCCCCTGATGACAGCACAGGAAACATAATTGCAGGTGGATCTGATCTCGGCGTTGACTTAACAGTGGGTAGTGATATCCAAATTGGCCTAAACCTGGCTTACTTTTTGACAGATAAGATCAATATTGAATTATTAGCTGCCACTCCATTTAACCATAAAGTGAGTTTCGGTGTAGCTGATCCACTCGGAACAGGTGATGTACTTGGCGATGTTACGCATTTACCACCTACACTATCTGTAAACTACTATATGTTAGGTTCTGATTCTCCTGTTCAGCCTTATGTTGGTATCGGTCTGAACTACACGGTATTCTTTGATGAAGAATTCACTGATGCCAATGATGGAGCAGGACTAGCTAACTTAGATTTGGATTCATCCGTTGGTTTGGCTGTTCAAATCGGTGCTGATTTCCCAGTTAATGACAAAGTACACGTAAACATGTCATTGCGTTACATTGACATTGAAACTGAAGCAACTTTCAACGTTGGTGATGCTGATGGCTTTGTCGGTGACTTGGTTATCGACCCGCTAGTAGCAACAGTGTCTGTTGGATACAAGTTTTAATAGGTACCAAGTATCAGACCTGTAATCCCAACCGGGAGAGGTTGGGATTTTCATTTTTACCCTTTCAAAAATTATTCTCTATCAATAATTTACATATTCCTATGTCACAATAAAGAGTGATACAAGAAAGCGTGATACCATTGTGACTTTTTGTGATATCACCTTACTGGCGTCATCTTTATGCGAAGAATATGTAGAGTTTTCGGAAATCCAATAGCTCAATCTAAGTCCCCACTCATTCATAGCCTGTTTGCAAAACAATTTGATTTGGACCTTGGTTATGATAAGTGCGCTGATGGCATCACAGACATAGAAAATGCATTTACTGATTTCTTTAAAAACGAAGCCGCCGTTGGCGCAAATATTACATTGCCTTTTAAACAACGTGCATTTGATTTCGCTGATACACTAAGTTCTCATGCTTTGCGTTCAGGCGCTGTGAATACATTGTTCAAAAAGGATGGTCAGTTGTTTGGTGATAATACGGACGGACGTGGTTTGGTATGGGACTTTAAGCGAAACGGCGTGACTCTCAAAGGAGCCAAAGTATTGTTAGTAGGTGCTGGAGGCGCTGCAAAAGGGTGCATTCCAGCATTGTTTGATGCTGGAATAAGTTTGTTGCATATATCAAATCGCACCACTGCAAAAGCTAAAGTAATAGTGGACCAGCTAGCTGCAAATAGTGATTGGAATCTGTCTCTATTTAAGGATACCGAAACATATGATGTCATCATCAACGCGACTTCCTTAAGTCTGCACGGGCAAATACCTAGTATCTCTACAGACATATTATCCGCAGCTAACGTCTGTTACGACATGGTATACTTGGATGAACCCACAGCCTTTTTGCAACATGCTCGCAAGGTCGGTATCACTACCACAATAGATGGAATAGGTATGCTTGTTGGTCAGGCTGCTGAGAGTTTTAAGCTATGGTTTGATCTCTCTCCGGACCTTACAAGCGTAATAAATACAATTAAAAGTTAGGTTAACTCTCGCTAGAGATAATCGTCTTTAAGGCTTACATAATTCTTTGCAGATTGTAGTAAAAACTCTCGCTCAGTTTGCTTCAATGGTCTTGCTTTTTTCGCTGGGTTACCGACGTACAAATAACCACTTTCGAGGATTTTATTTGGCGTTATCAAGCTACCTGCTCCGATGAATACGTCATCTTGGACAATTGCACCATCCATAATAACTGCTCCCATGCCCACGAGAATTCTATCACCCAATGTGCACCCATGTAACATACAAAGATGCCCAATAGTGACATCATTACCAATGATCAACGGGTACCCGTTAGGGTTTTGCGTTGAGCGCCTAGTAACATGCAGTACTGTTCCATCTTGAACATTAGTTCGTTGTCCAATCACTATCTTGTTAACATCTCCACGTGCAGCAACAAGCGGCCAAATACTTGAATCATCACCAATGAAAATGTCTCCATAGAGAACAGAAGTTTCTTCAACAAAAACGCGGTCACCGGTTGTAGGTGTGATTCCCTTGTATGGCTTCATCGGCATTAGTCATTCCCATTTGATTAGTTTTTATACGTATCGATTTAAAGCTGTGAATATCAAAATTTCATATGATTCGAATTATTTCATTTTTTTTTCAAAAAAGCCTTGCGCTTGTAGTCTATGTCTGTAGAATGCGCCTCCGCTGATGAGGGATAGCTACCGGGCAAACAGCAAGATTAAAGATAAGTATTAATCTGCCAAACGTGATTAAATTTAAGCACGAAGCCTAGGACCACTAGTAACGAAACCTCTTTGATGCAGCACATGTTGCTGCTACTTCAACGGCTGAAGGTTCCACCTTCGATGTACGACCAATGCGCAAATGAAAGAAGCAATTCCCTGTCTACATGCTGGGATGTATTTTTGCTAGGCCAGTACAAAATGCTCGATCGACAATTAGTAAATGAATTGTTTATCGCGCAGTGCAATAGAGTTTATTGCACAAATGCTCTTTAACAATTTAGCAAGACAATCTGTGTGGGCACTCGTAAGAGTGTCACAACGACAATTTATTTGTTTAAGTCTTTGCGTTACTGATGAGATGTTGAGTGGTTCTCG
>DDLV01000087.1 GCA_002340325.1 Glaciecola sp. UBA2563
GAGCGCCCATGGATGGGTTTACAGCGTCTTTCAAATTTCTAGACCTTATAGTTGAATGAGCGATGTATGATTAAGCAACTGTTAACGTAAACAGAGCCATTTTTTACCAATCAAATAAAATTTTACCCCCCTTATACGTCAAAAGTAGCTATAATAAATCGATTAAAAAAATCTAACGTCTGTTTATCTTTGTTTATAATTTGAGCACCTTAAAAATTGGCGTAACTGGCGGTATTGCCAGTGGCAAAACTACTGTCACGAATCTTTTTGCAGACAAAGGCGTTACCATAATTGATGCAGATGTTATCGCGCGCGAAATCGTTATGCCTGGAGAGCCTGCATTAGAAAAGATAGTAGATAAATTTGGTAAAGAAGTTCTTCAACACGATGGTAGTTTAGATAGATCAAAACTCCGAGAGATAGTATTTGCAACCGCAGCAACCAAGGACTGGCTTAATGCTTTATTGCATCCAATGATCAGGGAAAAGATGTTGAACGATAGCGAAAATGCAACCTCCAGTTATTGTATTTTATCAATCCCACTTTTGTTCGAAAATGGCTTGGATAAAATCGTTGACCGAGTGCTTGTTATTGACACGCCAGAAGAAATGCAACTAAAAAGGGCATTGCAGCGAGATGGTTCCAGTAGTCAGGTCATAAAACAAATTATGCGTTCACAAGTTTCCAGGAAAGCAAGGCTTGAGGGTGCAGACGAAGTTATTGATAATAGCGGTGATATTGCTTTCATGTACTCGCAGGTAGAAACATTACACAAAAAATACTTAGAACTCAGTAAAAAACAACAATAAAGCATCTGAGAAAACATAACTTGGGAGAATTTTATGAACGTCGCAACTTACGAGTTTCCGCTCAGTGAAAAGGTGCGGAATTACTTGCGACTCGAACATCTTTTTAATCAGCTGGATGCGTCACTTCCAGCGGATTCAAAATTTAAAGAAATTCAGTTTTTTAATATCTTTTTTACCATAACTGATATGATTGAAAGACTTGATCTACGGTCAGATTTTATTAAAGACCTAGACCAGTTAGAAAAAAACTTAAAACACTGGTCAGAACATCCGAACGTCGACACTTCTGCACTCTCGACTGCGTTAGAAAGTATCACAGAGTTATCTAAGAGAATTAAGCGTACGAGTAAGTTTGTTGCCAAATTCAAGGAAGATAAATTTTTAACTGCAGTGAGGCAACGTTTTGTGACTGCATGTGGTGCAACAAGCTTTGATTTACCAAGTTTTCACTGCTGGATTAAACAACCATCACAATACAAAGATAAAGACAGAAAGGTCTGGCTATCCCACTTAAAACTAGTAAGGGATACCGTTTACCTTATCCTCTCATTTTTAAGAGAAGGCGGTAAATACGAACATATCCAAAGCGAGAATGGTTATTTTCAAGGTAATGCCAACAATAAAAACGAGCTTGTTAGGGTGCGTTGCGACGTAAGCGACGGTGTCTACCCAGTGTTAAGCGGAAATACCTATCGATATGGCATCAAATTCATGAAACTCGTGCCTGAACAAGATGGTGTGTCGTCTGTCACCAATAAAATAGAATTCGACATTGCTTGCTGTTAGCAGCCTTAAGACGCGAAAAATCCAGATGGAAAACATAAGTTAAAAAGACATGACTAAGGTAAATTGCCCGACATGTAATACAGTCGTTATTTGGGATAAATCGTCAACGTTTAGACCTTTTTGCAGCGAGAGATGTCGCCTGATTGATCTTGGACAATGGCAAGATGAAGAACACAGAATTTCTGAAGAAATCACACCGCTTGACGAAAATGCAATCGACATCGAGGATATTGAAGCACTGCTTGAAAACCAAAAGGATGATTTTTTTAAAAAATGATCACTAATGTACTTGTCACTGGCGGGACTCATGGTAATGAGTTAACTGGGGTTAACGTAGTCAAACATTGGGAGCAAATAAAACCGACACTGAAGTTACCGCAAAACACACCAAGTATTAGTTGCACGATAACTAATAGTGATGCCGTTAAATATAGAACTCGGTTTATTGATCAGGATCTTAACAGGCAGTTTTCATTAGAAAAATTGGCGCTAAATGAAAATAAAAGCGATGAGTTACTTTGCAAGGAAGAACGTTTGGCGCAATCATTGAATAAAGAAATCGGGCCAAAATCATCGCCGTCTTATGATCTTGTCATCGATTTTCATAACACAACAGCAAATTTAGGACCGTGTTTAATCATTTTATGCAAAGGCGAATTCGAAGTTAGCATGGCTCGCTACGTGAAAAGTGTAATGCCGAGTTCCGTAATGCTGCTTGAAAATGAAAAGCCCTACGAAGATTTTCCCTACCTTTGCACGTTAGGCAAACACGGCGTAATGATTGAGTTAGGCAATCAAGCACATGGCGTCAACGATCCCTCAATATATCTAAATGGTCTTCAGCTGCTACAAGCGATACTAGATTTCTGCCGCCTATATAACGAAAACAACCTGCCGGCATTGATGCCAGTGGAATGCTATCATTTGACTGGCGAGGTGAAATACCCAGATGGCGCTATGCACGAATACATGATCCATCCAGATTTGTTTGGACACGATTTTGAAGAACTCAAGTCTGGAGACCCTTGTTTCATTTCGGTGGATGGTGAAACAGTTCAATGGGAGGGGAATGCGACATTTCCTCATTTTATTGGTGAAGTCGCTTATCAACATTTGGGTATGGCGTTTTCAACGTCAGACCGAATTTTACTTTAACGCATCAGCAACTAATTAAAGAAGTGCAATTACCGCCTTGTTTGCGTCTGGAAAATCGAGTTGAGTGAGCTGATGGCGGCTGACCCAGTTTGAATCCTGCCCCTCTTTTCCAGCAGGCTCACCTTCAAAAGCATCGACGGTGTAAAACAGTAAATGTACGTGTTTATCACCGTAATCGTGTTTCACTTCTGTCAACAACACTGCGTGCTTCACACGAATACCGATTTCTTCGTACAGCTCTCTAGTAAGGGTTTCCTCAGGAGATTCACCTTTCTCGACTTTGCCGCCCGGGAACTCCCATTTATTTCCTTGATGCTGCCCAGCATGTCGCCGCGTGATAAAATATGAAGCTCCACTTTCATCACTGCATCGAGTGACAATGCCTGCGGCAACTTTGATTAATCTGGGCTCCATGATTACAGGTCTATCCCTAGCTCAGCTTCCCACAACATTGCTTGTATTTTTTCCCAGAGCCGCATGGGCACGGGTCATTTCGACCGATTTTGGGACCTTTGCGCTGAAACGTCTGTGGTTTTGTCGCTTGCTCATCTTCTTGAGGAGTCGCTGATTTATGCTCGACAACACGTTGCTCTGCTTCCGCCTTTCGACGTTGAGCTTCCACAGCTTCCACATCTTCCGGTTGTTGGACCTGAACGCGAGAAAGTATGCTAACGACATCCACCTTCAAGTTATCTAACATTTCAGAGAACAACTCAAATGACTCTCGCTTATATTCCTGACGAGGATTCTTCTGAGCGTAAGAACGAAGATTTATGCCTTGTCTTAAATAATCCATCGCGGCAAGGTGTTCTTTCCAGTGCTGGTCTAGCGTCTGCAACATAATCGCTTTTTCAAAATGTCTTATGACTTGATCGCCGACAGCCTCTTCCTTTGCGTTATATGCTGTTTCAGCTTGTTCCTGAATAAACTCACGTATTTTTTCTTCGTAAAGTTTTTCATCTTCGTCTAGCATTTTTTGAATGGGAAGATCGAGGGCAAAATCTGATTTCAAACGTTCTTCTAAACCTTTGATGTCCCACATTTCTTCTAAGGATTGAGGAGGGATATACTGACTGATAACTGAATCAACGACATCCGAGCGGATGCGAATAATGGCTTCTTTCACATCTCCTTCATCTAATAGATCATTGCGTTGTTCATAAATGACGCGTCTCTGATCGTTGGCCACATCGTCATATTCGAGCAATGCTTTGCGTATATCAAAGTTGCGACCCTCGACTTTACGCTGCGCATTTTCAATCGCTCTGGACACCCAAGGATGCTCGATGGACTCACCTTTTTCCATCCCAAGCCTCTTCATCATGTTGCCCATTTTTTCTGAAGCAAAAATCCGCATCAACGGATCTTCCAAACTGAGATAGAAACGGGATGAACCTGGGTCACCTTGTCTACCGGAGCGTCCCCTTAACTGATTGTCAATACGCCTTGATTCATGTCGTTCAGTGCCAATAATATGCAGACCGCCAGCCTCAAGTACTTTTTCATGTCGCGTTTGCCAATCTGTTTTGACTTTTTCTGTTTGCTGTTCAGTCGGATTCTTAAGCGCTGCTAGTTCAGCCTGCAAGTTACCGCCTAATACAATATCTGTTCCTCGCCCGGCCATGTTTGTGGCAATGGTGATTGCACCGGGCAATCCTGCGCTTGCGACGATATCAGCTTCTTTTGCATGAAACTTTGCATTGAGAACGTTGTGTTTTATTTTTTCTTTTTTAAGAATGCGCGCCAATAGTTCAGAGTTTTCAATAGAAATTGTACCAACCAGCGCTGGTTGACCGCGTTTGACGCAGTCTTTAATATCTTCAACTATAGCTGCGTATTTTTCTTCTGCGGTGAGATAGATAGAATCGGCCATGTCCTTGCGGATCATCGGGCGATTGGTAGGAACAATAACCGTCTCTAGTCCGTAGATATGATTGAATTCAAAAGCTTCCGTATCGGCCGTACCCGTCATACCTGCGAGTTTGTTGTAGAGTCGAAAATAGTTTTGGAAGGTAATGGACGCAAGCGTTTGATTCTCATTGTTGACGGTAACGCCTTCTTTTGCTTCTATTGCCTGATGCAATCCTTCTGACCACCTGCGACCTTCCATTGTCCTGCCGGTGTGTTCATCAACAATAACGATAGCACCGTCTTTGACGATGTAATCTACGTCTTTTTCAAATAATTTGTGAGCACGGAGGGCTGCATTTACATGGTGTAAAATCGGAATATTCGCGGCAGAAAACAAAGAACTGCCTTCTTCAACAAGCCCTTCTTTTACTAGCAATTCCTCTATAAATTCTTGACCGGTCTCGGTTAGGTGAACCTGACGGCCTTTTTCATCAACCGTAAAGTGACCTTGTCCACGCTCACCCTCTTCATCTTCTTTGTCTTGCTTGACCAGTTTGGGTATCAACGTATTAATTTGCTTATAAAGTACTGAACTATCCTCCGCAGCGCCGGAGATGATCAAAGGTGTTCTTGCCTCGTCAATAAGGATTGAATCGACCTCATCAACAACAGCAAAATTAAGTGGTTGCTGAACGCGATCGGCTGGGCTGAACGCCATATTGTCTCTAAGATAGTCAAAACCAAATTCATTGTTAGTGCCGTAGGTTATGTCACATGCGTAAGCTTGCTTTTTTTCGTCATGGTTCATACCGGGAACATTACAACCAACGGTCATACCTAAAAACTCGAAAAGTATTCTCGCCCAATCGGCGTCGCGTTTAGCAAGATAATCATTAACGGTAATTATATGCACGCCTTTCTCGGTGAGTGCATTAAGGTATGAGGGCAGCGTCGCTGTGAGTGTCTTGCCTTCTCCTGTTCGCATTTCGGAAATTTTGCCTTGATGCAAAACCATACCGCCTAACATTTGCACATCAAAATGGCGCATGCCATACACGCGCTTACTCGCTTCTCTTACCACTGCAAATGCTTCAGGCATGATACTTTCTAAGCTCGCACCTTCATTGAGCTTAGCTTTGAACTCATCTGTCTTTGCCTTGAGCTCATCGTCGGTAAGCGCTTCAAACGTCTCTTCAAATGCATTAATTTGCTTGACGGTTTTTTTCATCTTCTTTAGAAGACGACTATTGCGCGTACCAAATATTTTCTTAAAAAAAGTAGCTAACATAGATGTTGCGTATCCAATGTTACGGTTTATTAAAACGGCGACATGATAACAGAACGAAGCTGTATTGACACATCAATCAGGAGTAATAGCAGGTTTTTGTGACCTATTTATCGATTGATAAATCTAGTGGGATCAACGCGCTGTCCATTTCGCAATACTTCATAGTGCACGTGTACGCCTGTTGACCGCCCAGTGCTGCCCATAAGCGCGATTAATTGGCCTCTGGTGACAACGTCACCAACGTTGACAGTGTTTGACTTATTGTGCGCATACCGAGTGCGCAACCCATTTCCATGGTCTATTTCAACAAGGTTACCATACCCTGACCTTGGACCAGACCATGTAACAATGCCTGCCCCTGTCGCAATAACTGGATCACCTTCGCGGCCTGCATAATCGACGCCTCTATGCATGGTAGGTTTACCATTGAATGGGTCTTTACGAAGTCCATAATTGGAAGATAACCAGCCTTTTTCGATAGGACGACCAGCTAGTTTACTCTGATGATCTATATTGAGTCCAAAAAGCACAGATTCAAGTGCTTCTAGTTGTTGAATCTTTATTTCTAAGGATTTTTCTAGCGTTTGCGTGCTTATTTGTAAGTCTGTTTCCATTGCTAGAGACTGTTTCATATCACTGGGGATTACAAAATATTCAGATTGTAATCCCGCATCATCGGCAAGTTTTTCACTAAGCATATCAAGGCGTGTTAGCTCTACCTTCATTTTTGCCAAATCTTTAACAACGGCAGTAACTTGCTGATCCATGCTCGTTTTGAGGTGAACTATTTCCTCTTTTTGTTCAATCAGGTTGTTCTTAGCTGCGGCAACACGCACTTGATTCTCAAATACTGATTCTGTAGAGCGGCTTGAAATCAGTAAAATTAGTGATGCGAGAATAGTGACGCTAATAAATTTTCGCATTGAAAATTGCGCAATGTAGCTCGTTTCTTTCCCACTTATTGAGACTGTAATTTTCATTACTTTTTGCTTGCCTTTGCTAGTTCGTGATCTATCCAACCGAAACCGATATCATCATAACAATGCATACCGTCCAAATGATTCCAAGTTTTATACGCAATAATGAATTTTCATCAACAAACATAAGCATGACGTAGGTTCACTACTGAGTAGCATATTGTGCCTGTTGTGATTTAGTTGTTTCACACTCGGTAAAGAAGATGCCACATTATGTTGTGAATCCACAGTCTTGCAACGCAAACTTCTGCGCAGCAAAAACGTCATTGCTAAGCTTGTTGCGTTCGCTTCAGTGTGAAAAGATGCACAAAACAGCTATCGTAAGTCGGTAAATGATTGAGCTGTTTTGTGTCTTGTGAATTCTCTAAATTCTCTTTGCAAAACTTGTACGTTACTTGTAGAACGTCTATGCGAAAGTTATGCCAAAAGAATTTGTCGATTCTATGTAGTGTATCGGCAGGTTTTTATCATCCTCAAATGTGACATATTCCCAAGCGTCTGGCTGGTCTAACAGAGCATTCAACAATTTATTATTTAAACCATGTCCCGTTTTATAAGCCGCTAACTCGCCTATTAAACTATGTCCACCAAGATATAAGTCACCGATGGCATCGAGGATTTTGTGTTTCAAAAACTCGTCTTTGTATCTCAACCCTTCAGGGTTTAATACTCTATAATCATCCAGCGCTACAGCATTATCCATACTGCCTCCAAGCGCTAGATTCATGTCGTTCATTAACTCAAGATCGCGCATAAATCCGAAGGTTCTTGCGCGCGATACCTCATCAATATAGCTATTGACAGAAAAATCCATCACTACATGTTGACGCGTTTGTTTTATAAAAGGGTGTGGAAAATCAATTTGGAAATCAACACGAAAACCATCGTGAGGCCTAAGCTCAGCCCACTTATCATCGTCTTCAACCCGAATTGGCCTATTTATCTTTATCATGCGCTTAGGCGCATCTTGCTCTTCGATGCCTGCGCTTTGCAGCAAGAAGATAAAGGGGCTAGCGCTACCATCTAAGATGGGCAATTCGTAACTGTCAACTTCAACCATAATGTTATCAATGCCCAATCCCGATAAAGCAGATGCGAGATGTTCAACCGTGTGAATCGACACGCCTTCACTGTTAGTAATACATGTGCAAAGCATCGTATCTCCAACATCTCTGGCGTCTGCCTTAATGTCAACAGGTGGGTTCAAATCAATACGTCTAAAGACGATCCCTGTATCGACTGGAGCAGGCTTCAGGGTCATACGGACCTTTCGCCCTTTATGTAATCCTATCCCTGTCTCTGTGACTGAATTTTTAATTGTTCTTTGTTTTAACATAATAAGGTGACTCAAAAACGGACGCGAAAAATAGCCTAAAACCTTAAAAAGTTCAAGGAATTTTTTTTGCAAGTATTTTCAGACTGTTCAGACCAGCGATTGAAATCTAATAACCGCTTTATTGATAAATCAAGGTCTAATCAACTTGTCTTCTAATAAATGCTGGAATATCCAGGTATTCAAGCTCGTTAGGAGCAGATTCAATCTCTGCAGCCTTCGCGGTGTTCTCCGCTACGCTATCATTTGTACCTGTCGCCCTTACTCTGACACCGTCATTATTGACAAGCGTAATGTCTGGCTTTCGCTCTGCGCCGATACCTGTCGCCACTACTGTGACACGCACCTCATCTTGAAGTTCAGTGTCGATAACGGTACCTACGACTACAGTCGCATTTTCAGAGGCGAACGCCTTAACAGCATTACCAATGGTCTCATACTCGTCTATAGCGAAATCGAGACCTGCTGTAATGTTGACAAGAATGCCTCTTGCACCCGCGAGATCGATATCCTCAAGTAGAGGACAAGCAATTGCCGCGTCTGCAGCCTCTTCCGCTCTGTCTTCACCTTTACCAATACCGCTACCCATCATAGCAGTACCCATTTCTGACATTACTGTCTTAACATCTGCGAAATCAACGTTCACCAAACCAGTGCGAGTTATCAATTCTGCAATGCCTTGAACCGATCCTCTTAATACATCATTTGCTGCACTGAACGCTTGAAGCAACGGAGTACCTTTCCCCATTACCTTAAGCAATTTTTCATTTGGGATGGTGATTAAGGAATCTACGTATTTAGACAGCTCTGCAATGCCTTGCTCGGAAAAATCACTGCGCTTTCTGCCTTCAAAAGGAAAGGGTTTTGTTACAACAGCAACGGTAAGTATCCCCATATCCTTTGCCAGCTTAGCCACCTCTGGTGCCGCCCCTGTACCTGTGCCGCCACCCATACCAGCAGTGATAAAGATCATATCAGAGCCATCTATGGCCTGACGTATCTTTTCTTTGTCTTCCTGTGCTGCTTCTCTACCAACATTAGGATCTGCGCCTGCGCCGAGCCCTTTTGTCAATTGAGAACCAATTTGTATTTTCACTGAAGCAGAAGAATTGCTCAGTGCTTGGGCGTCTGTGTTCATAGCAATAAACTCAACGCCTTCGATGTTTTGTGCGACCATGTGTTGAACAGCGTTACCGCCACCACCACCTACGCCGACAACTTTTATTACAGCTTCTTCACTAGGATTATCCATCAGTTCGAACATTATTAGTCTCCGGAACTGTGAGCCTGTGCGCACAGACTCGTGTTTGATTAGCGCTTAAAGGTCCCCTAAAACTCGCCTTTAAACCAACTTTGTATGCGTTTAAGCACACTCTCTTCGTCAGCCTTACTAGACTGTTTCTTATTATTAAGATCTTGCGTCGTATATTTTAGCAAACCAACAGCGGTGGCGTAACTGGAATCATCGACGTATTCCATTAACCCTTTAACAGAATGCGGCTTTCCTACACGTACTGGCATTTGGAAAATTTCTTCTGCAAATTCAACGGCACCTTCCATTTTTGCCGTTCCACCTGTTATAACTAAACCAGCTGCTATTTGTTCTTCTAATCCACTGGCTTTAATTTGCTCATACGCTATTTCGAGAAGCTCATGAAACCTCGGTTCTATGACTTCCGCTAACGTATGTCTGGACATGGCTCTTGACGGACGACCTCCCACACTGGGAACTTCAATGGTCTCTTCCATGCTCACCATATCTTTCAACGCACATGCATAATTCATTTTTATTTGTTCTGCATAACTCAATGGCGTTCTAAATATTTTCGCAATATCGTTGGTAATTTGATTACCCGCCAAAGGTATTACAGCAGTATGGCGTATTGCGCCGTCTGTGTAAATAACTATATCAATGGTTCCTCCACCAATATCGGCAACGCACACACCGAGCTCTTTTTCGTCTTCGGTTACCACCGCATAACTCGACGCCAGTGCGCTAAAAATTGCCTGATCTACCGATAACCCACAGTTCTCAACGCACTTCACCAAATTCTTCGCCATATCGTCAGCACAAGTGATGATATGCGCTGCTGCTACCATTCTTACACCGCTCATCCCGATGGGGTTTTTTATGCCCTCTTGCACGTCAATCATGAACTCTTGTGGTAGAACATGAAGCAATTTTCGTTCCGCTGCTATCGGAACAGAACGCGCAGCATGAATGACGTTATCAACATCATCTTGCGTCACTTCCTGATTATTTATAGGTATCATGCCTGATTCGTTTTGACACTGAACATGACGTCCGCTGATTGACATTAATACAGAACTCACCTGACAATCAGCCATAATTTCCATTTGGCTTATGGCTTGTTTTATTGATTCTTTTACCAATAAAAGATCATTTACGCCGCCTTTTTCCATGCCGCGGGATTTGTATTCCCCTACGCCAAGAATACTAATTTCATTATCGGGAAGTACTTCGCCGAGGACCGCCTTTACAGCACTCGTACCGATGTCTAACCCTACAACAAGTTCGCGATCGCCTATTTTAGACATCACTGAGATCCTCTCTCTTTGTTTTCGTTTTTATCGCTTCCAATTTATGCTTCATTTCGTTTGTTTCATATTTCTTCCGTAGCCGCTTCCAGCGTGCTGACTTGCTCCATCCATCCCACCGCCATTCCAGTGTCATAGCGAAGGTCGATATAACTCACCGCTTTATCCCGCGCTGAAATGAAGGGGTAGTAATCAATAAATCTTTGCAACCTATCTACATATTCCTGCCTGCCAAGTTTGAGTAGTACATTGTTGTTTAGTCGCACTTGCCAAGAAAACCTCTCACTGAGATAAAGGTCGACAATGTTCTGTTGCGATGCTGTCAACAAAGTTTGCATAGCTTGGTAACCATCAAGTGCTGTTTTTTCACTTCCCGCAGGTCCATAAAGACGAGGTAATGGATTATTTTTTGTCACTTCACCAACAAAGGTTTCACCGTATTTATTTATAAAAGCCTTTTCATTCCAAAACGCAACAGGATGTTGCTCAATGATGTGAATCAACAATGCATTTGGCCACCTTTTTCTGATTGACACCCGATACACCCAAGGGTCATCCATTAGCGCTTCATGCACCTGATTTACATCTAACAAAAAAAAGCTCTGTTGAAACTGAGCTCTTATATTTCGTTCGAGCGTTACTGCATCTAAGATGTTTAATTCTCCAGTAAATACAATCTTCTGAATAGGTAGTTTTTGCTCATCGATGAGTAAATTTCGAATGCTCAATCCAACTAAAACCAATATGATGATCAAAAACGCAAATACAAAAATCCCGACTGACGCCGGAGGTTTTTCAGCGAACTCAGGCTTTTCATCATCAAACTGTTCAGTATCCATGCTAGTCGTCCACTGTCTGCGAGAGAATTTCAAGCACTAGATCAGAAAAACTCTTCCCAGTTTGTTTTGCTGCCTTCGGCACAAGGCTCTTTGCTGTCATTCCTGGTACCGTGTTTGACTCAAGCAGAACAAACTCCTTCTGAGCATTGCGCATTACATCAATCCTGCCCCAACCGTTACCTGAAAGGACAGTAAAAGCTCTATATGCTAGTTCTGCCAATGTTTTTTCTTCCTCATCAGATAATCCACTTGGGCAAAAATACTGCGTATTATCGCTTTTGTACTTTGCGTCATAATCGTAAAACTCATGACTTGATGATAGCCTTATCGAGGGTAATGCGCTTGTGCCAAGAATGCCCACAGTAAATTCGGGTCCATTAATAAATGTTTCAACTAACACGTCATTATCGAACGTGAAGGCTGATTCAACCGCATCAATTAGGTTTGAAGCGCTATCGACTTTAGACATACCAATGCTAGACCCCTCTCTTGAGGGCTTTACAAAAACGATACCCCCTAAACGTTCTAGCACTTCTTCAGCTTGTTCTGGTGAAAACGTATTTTTGGAAAAAACATGAAAGTTGGCTGTCGACAGACCGTGCGCGGACCAAACCGTTTTTGTTAACACTTTATCCATGGCCAATGCGCTTCCTAGAACTCCGGAACCTGTGTACGGAATGTTTAGCTGTTCTAGTGCCCCTTGCACAACACCGTCTTCTCCGCCTCTTCCGTGAAGAATATTAAACGCTCGATCAAATCCATCTGTAATCAACTCATAAATCGCTCTTTCACTTGGATCGAATGAGTGAGAATCTACTCCCCTAGATTGCAAAGCTTCCAGCACAGCCTTGCCAGATGCTAGACTGACCTCTCTTTCTGCCGAGTCGCCACCCATCAATACCGCAACTTTGCCAAACTCGTGTGGTTTATCTATTAAACTCACAATCGCTACTCCATCGCCCTTGTTAATGACTCAAAATCACAGTGGTGTTCCTGCATTCTCTGCGAAATTGCTCCGATGTTTCCCGCACCTTGCATTATTACAATATCGCCATTTAATAATATGTCTGGCAACATTAAAAAAAGTTTTTCCGTAGTTCCCGCATAAATGGGATCCACCTTGCCTCTGCGTCTTATTGAACCACAAAGACCTCTGCTATTAATGCCATCTATTGGACTTTCACTGGCCGCGTAAATATCCAATAAAATCAGGCAATCTACCGAAGATAAAACGGAGACAAAGGCTTCGTATAAGTCGCGAGTACGAGAATAACGATGAGGTTGAAACACCATAACAATCCTATTATCAGGCCAGTTATTGCGCGCTGCCTGTATCGTCATATCTACCTCTGTTGGATGATGACCGTAATCGTCTACTACGTGGAACGAGCCAGTTTTTTCTTTAAGCGCATACTCACCAAGAATGTTGAATCGCCTACCGATACCTTGAAAGTTTCGTAACGCCTGCTTTATGTTTTTGTCTGAAATATTCTCGTCTGATGCAATTGCTACTGCCGCCGTTGCATTTAAAACGTTGTGGATACCAGATAGATTTAGGTGAATATCGATATCGGGTAATCCGGGGCGCGAAATGACAAAATCACTGCAGTTATACCCAAAATCTATATTTTTTGCATGATAGTCATTGTTCTCATCAAGGCCATACGTCAAGTATTTACGCTCTAGCTTTGGTAGCATGTGTTGAATATTCCCATCATCCCCATATACCAATGCCAATCCGTAAAAAGGCAAATTGTGCAAAAACTCAATATATGCATGCTGCATCTTCTTGAAATCACCTTCATAGGCTTCAAGATGGTCTTCTTCAATATTTGTCACGACTGCAACTGTAGGTTGAAGATGCAAAAATGAAGCATCACTTTCGTCAGCTTCGGCAATTAAGTATTTACTCTCGCCTAATTTCGCATTGGTACCTGCGCTATTTAACAATCCGCCAATAACAAATGTGGGATCCAAGTCGGCTTGCGAAAAGATTGTCGCTACCAACGATGTTGTCGTTGTCTTTCCATGCGTACCGGCTATCGCTATTCCATATCGAAAACGCATGAGTTCAGCCAACATCTGTGCACGACGAATGATAGGAATGCGTAATTCGTGAGCTTTAATAATCTCAGGGTTTTCTTGATCAATTGCTGACGATACCACAACAACATCACTGCCGTTTACATTCACCGCATCATGTCCGATAAACACCGTTGCTCCAAGCGTTGAGAGTCTATCGGTCATTTTGCCGCTTGCGATATCTGAGCCGGTTACCTGGTAACCCAAGTTGAGCATAACCTCTGCAATACCGCCCATACCCGCACCACCAACACCTACAAAGTGAATGCTTTCAACACTGCGCATTTTATGATCGCGGAAAGGGATATTTACTGCTGATTTTGTCACGCTATCTCACCCTTAACGATATCGTTTATACAAAACTTGGCTATTTGCTCAGCAGCATCTTGTTTGGCCAGTGCGCGCGCACGGGTTCCCATATCCACTCTGGTTTGCATATCGATTAGTTTTTGCAGTGAATTAAGCATTTGCTTCTCAATATCGACTTGTTGGACGATAAATGCCGCGCCATTTTGTCGCAATACTTCGGCATTAGCTGTTTGATGGTCATCGACAGCTATTGGCAAAGGAACGAAAATTGCGGGACGCCCAGCAGCAGCGACCTCCGCTACCGTAAGTGCACCGGCTCTGCAAATGACCGCATCTGCCCACTCATACATTGACGCTACATCGTCAATGAACTCTATAATTTCTATACTGCCTTTGTGTGTATAAGAGGAAACCGAGTCGGCTTTGTTCTTGCCACTTTGGTGCACCACATTTATGGTGACTTGCTCGCCAATTTGACTAATTATTGTAGGGAGTTTTTCGTTCAGCGCTTGTGCACCGAGACTTCCCCCTGTTACCAGCAAATTAAAAGTTGTAGAAGCTTTCGCCGCGAGAGATTGAATGTTAAAAAAATCCTCTCGAACAGGATTTCCAACCCACCATGTATGTTTAGGTGCTCGCGCTTTTTTCGGATCTTTTTTGCAATCAAATCCGGTAAACACGCGGACCGCGATTTTCGCAAGAAATCTATTTGTCATGCCAAAAATTGCATTTTGTTCATGCACAATCAACGGCAGCCTGAGCATTTTTGTCGCGATTCCGCCTGGACCACTCGCGTATCCTCCCATACCTAACACCACGTCTGGTTTAGAAGCCTGTAACAGACGCTTGGCTTGGATCGTGGCTGTAAATAAACGCGCGATGCTTGATAGTTTTCCTAGTATGCCTTTACCTCTAGCGCCTCTTATATCTATCAAGTGAAGCTTTATGTTATTTGCAGGCACAATTTGAGCTTCCATACGGTCAGCTGTACCCATCCATTCAACCGTCCAGTTCATTTTAAGTAGTTCATGTGCAACTGCCAAGCCAGGGAATATATGCCCGCCAGTGCCACCTGCCATAATAATTATTTTAGGCATTGGCTTGCTCCAGCTTGCTACTTGACTGGGGCCTTTTTTTCCGTTTGCGCGGATTTTTTAACATTGCTTGAATACCGGATACTCGCAGCTCAAAATCAATTCTTAATAATATTGCAACGGCAATTGCCATAATGATGAGTGAAGAACCACCATAGCTTACCAGAGGAATTGTCAACCCTTTTGTTGGCAACATACCCGTTGCAGCGCCCAGATTAACTGCCGTCTGAAAACTAAACCAAATACCAATAGCATAGGCCAAAAATCCATCAAAAGGTCGTTCATTTGTAATCGCATTATTGCCGATATTCAACGCGATGATAACGAGAGCAAGCACTAGCATTAAGACGATAAAAATACCTGTAAATCCTAGCTCCTCAGCGACGATCGCCATAATAAAATCATTATGAGGTTCGGGCAGAAAGTTGAGTTTTTGAATTGAGTTACCTAGCCCTTGACCAAACCACGAGCCTCTCCCAAATGCCATCAACGACTGAGTGAGCTGATATCCACTGCCAAATGGATCTGCCCATGGGTCCCAGAATGATGTCAATCGCCTCATTCTATACTTTGAATATACAATCAGTAATACAAAAGCGGTGACACCGGTAAACCCCATTGCAAAGAACTGCCACAATCGCGCACCTGCAAGAAATAAAAGCGCAAGCGTGGTCATAAACATTACCACCACAGTGCCTAGATCTGGTTGTAGTAGAAGTAACAATGCAAGCATAAAGAAGACGATCAGAGGTTTGATAAAGCCTTTTAGGTTTTCTGTTACTTGTTCGTGCCTGCGAACTAAATAGCCTGCTAGATAACAAAAGAAAAAGAGCTTAGCGGGTTCAGCGGCTTGCACTGTAATCGGCCCCAGATGCAGCCAACGGGTACTACCGTTTATGGGTCTCCCAAAAATTAATACCGCACCCAGTAATGCTATCGCCAACAGCAACAATGAAATATTACCTTTACGCCAAAATGCCATGGGCAAATTTAGGGTGATCACGGCAGCGATGAGCGCTATGACGATATAAAAAATATGCCGAATGGCAAAATGGTACGGGTTTTCATGTATTCTGACGCCCTCAGACATTGATGCAGACGTCACCATGATGAGCCCGATAGAAAGCAGCAAAACAGATATTAACACCAATGCCAGGTTGTATGGTCGCCGCTCCTCAACATCGTGCTTTTCGGCAAACATCGCTGCAAGTGTTTTTTTCATGCACAGTGCCTCGCAAATTGCTGGAATTGCTTTCCTCGTTGCACGTAGTTTTCAAACATATCAATGCTTGAACACGCCGGAGAAAGCAGCACTGTAGCGGGTCTTTTTGCTTCTTTAACATGGTTTACTGCGCATTTAACAAGACTTTTTAGACTAGTGAATTTTGTCGCCGTGTTGTGCATCGGCATAAATAGGTCAGCATCTTTTCCAATGCATAGTAATAAATCGACTCTGCGTTTTATCAGAATTGAAAGCGCTGTTAGGTCGGCTTTTTTGGCATCTCCACCTACAATCAACACCAAATAGTTATTCTCATCAACACTGTTAATTGCCGAGATTACAGCCCCCGGATTTGTCGCCTTCGAATCATCGATAAATGCTACGGGCATATTATTGTCATTAACAACGTTGTGGCAGACTTCAAAACGATGCGGGAGGCCATCATACCGAATAGCTGCATTCAGAAATTTTTCAAATTGCTTAGCACTCAGCAGTGTTTTTCCCACCATCAGCACTACCTGAAGATTCAACAAATTGTGTTTCCGAAAGTGCCCTAACTGGTCGCTTTTTAATAAACAATCATTGCCCAACCACAACCCTTCGTGATCTATCCAACTCTGATTTTGATTTTCACCTTTAGAATGGCCAAAGGAGTAGACGTTAATCAGATCTGCATCTTGCGTAGCGGGGTCGTCCCGGTTAACAATACTAATATCTGCTCCTTTGAATATACGCCGCTTTATTCTGGCGTAATTTTCAAAATCGCCATGTCTGTCAATGTGATCCTCTGTAACGTTCAAAACACAAGCTATTTTGGGTCGCAATGAAAATGTTAGTTCGAGCTGAAATGACGATAATTCCAGCACTATGTATGAATAGTGTTGATCTAATAATGACAACGCCGAAATTCCAAAGTTACCGCCTAAACCAGCGTTTATTCCAGCGGCAGCAAAACCCTTGTGTAGCATATCAACTACGGTACTTTTGCCGTTTGAACCGGTTACTGCAATAATCGGCGTGGCGTTATGTCTTGCAAAAAGTTCAATTTCGCTAATCAGTTCGACATTGTTGTCCGCTGCTTTAACTAGCGCCGGATGCCTGCTATCAACGCCAGGGCTGACGACTACATATTCAAATGCATCAAGTGACGCGTCTTTGTCAAATTGGCAAAATACAATGTTTTCCATTTTATCTGAATGGTTTTGTTGTTTATCGGGGCCGCTTATTGCCATAGATTTTTCTATCGAACTCAGATCGCTAACAAAGACTGAAACGTTTTTGTTTAGTTTTCGCAAGAAGGTTACGCATGACTTCCCCGTAATACCGTATCCAATGACTGCAACGCTGCTATTGACAATTACCGTTTCCATTTGCGCGAATTGTTACCTTAGCTTTAATGTCGCCAGACCTACCAACACCAAGATCAATGAAATTATCCAGAATCTCACAATAACTCTGGGCTCTGGCCAACCTTTTAATTCATAGTGATGATGAATAGGTGCCATTCTGAAAATGCGTTTTCCTCTTAACTTAAAACTCCCTACCTGCAAGATGACAGAGAGAGTTTCAATAACAAATATGCCGCCCATAATTATGAGCACAATTTCCTGTCTAACGAGGACGGCGAGCACGCCCAATGTGCCGCCCAGTGCAAGAGATCCAACGTCGCCCATAAACACTTGAGCTGGATAAGTGTTAAACCATAGAAAGCCCAATCCAGCTCCAACCATTGCTGTACATACTATGACCAGTTCACTAGTGAGAGGGATGAATGGAATATTGAGATATGCTGAAAAATTCACGTTACCTGTCACATACGCAAAAATCGAAAATGCACCTGCAACCAATATCGTAGGAACGATTGCTAGACCATCTAAACCATCTGTTAGGTTGACGGCATTGCTGGTGCCAACAATAGTAAAATATACGACAACCACGTACATAAACCCTAATTGAGGCATGATGTCCTTAAAAAAAGGTACAATTAGCGCTGTTTCTGCCTGAATTTCGGCCTGGCTGTAGAGGAAGAAAGCGACAATAATCGCGATAACAGATTGCCAAAAATACTTCCATCTGGCGATGAGGCCCTTCGGATCTTTACGTACAACTTTCCGATAATCATCAATAAATCCTAATATGCCAAGCGCAACAATAACGAACAACGTGACCAATACATATCGATTGGTCAAGTCTGCCCAAAGCAAACAGCTGGTTAATATAGCCGCTAAGATCAGGACGCCGCCCATTGTTGGCGTGCCCGTCTTGGAAAGATGTGACTGTGGCCCATCATCTCGCACGGTTTGGCCTATTTGCATTTGCTGCAACCACGCTATCATCCGAGGACCGATAATAATCGCAATAAGGAGTGCCGTAAGCGTGCTTAAAATTGCACGCATCGTTAAATAGGAAAATACATTAAAGCCGCTTTCAAACTGCGTAAGCCACTCGGTAAACCATATCAACATGGTTTTTCCTCCGAATGATTATTCATTGTTTTAGTTAAAAATACTTGACTGGTTTTTATTTTGTCACTGACTCTTTCCATTCTTGCGCTTCTCGAACCCTTTACAAGAATATTAAACGGGAGCGAGTTGTCCGCTTTTAAACTCGAGTATTGATGTTCGAGCTTTTCTATAATTTCTTCGACCGAGTCCAAATGCATTCCTTTATCTGCCATTTTATCGCTCGCTCGCCGACTTAACTCACCAATCGTGTACACACTATCAATGCCCGAGTTTTTCGCGTAATCCCCTATTTCTTCATGGAAGAATTCAGCTTGAACTCCCAACTCTCCCATATCGCCAAAGACAAATACCTTAGTACCGTTGAAAGCAGCCAGAGAATCAATAGCAGCCTTTGTTGATGCGACGTTAGCGTTGTAGGTATCGTCTATAAGCCTGACACAGGGCGAAATCGAATGAATTGTCAATCGACCTTTTACAGAACGCATTTTAAACAACCCATCCTGAATTTGAGAAAGCGTTGCGCCAACTTGACTTGTCAAGGCGGCAGATAAAACTGCGTTTCCGACATTATGAGCACCCGGTACACATAGTCGAATTGATGCGCGTCCGGCCGGTGTAACAAGCTCGAATTCTGCGCAACCTTCTGCATTAATACTGCGATTAACGGCGTGAAAATCGCCTTTTTGTGATTCTGGTGAAAAAGTAACGTATTTCAAATGCGTATTCTTTCGCTCCCAATACTCAAAAAACTGCGAATCATCATTGATAACTGCTAAGCCATTGTCACCAAGCCCAGAGAAAATCTCGTTTTTTGCTTTAGCTACGCCAAGCAAGCTACCAAAACCTTCTAAGTGCGAAGGCGCCGCATTTACAATGGTGGCCACATCAGGTTTCACAAGCTCAGTCGTATACGCAATTTCCCCTTGATGATTAGCGCCCATTTCAACAACTGAATATTTGTCATCCTCTTCTAAATCCAGCAATGTCAAAGGCACTCCAATATCATTGTTAAAATTGCCTTTTGTTGAATGCGTTTTCCCTGTAATTGAAAGGATGCTGGCGCACATTTCTTTTACGGTTGTTTTTCCACTGCTGCCAGTAATACCAATTGTTTTAGGATTTACTTTTGCTTTGACAGCAGCCCCCAACTTACCTAATGCAACTTTTGTATCTTTAACCAATATAGTTGGTAGCGGCGTTTCAACGAGTTTGCTTACTACCAATGCACAAGCGCCTCTCTGAAGTGCTTGGAGGGTATATTCATGTCCGTCAAAATTATCGCCAACAATAGCAATAAACAGAGCATTAGCGGAAAGGGTTCGAGTGTCTGTGCCTACGGATTCGACCGCAAATTCTTCGACACTTTGTGTTGATAGCTCGCCTTCAATAACGTTTGCTATCCACCCCAAGGTCACCTTAATCATGCATACTCCTCCGCAATTGTCTTTACTAGCGCTCGCTCATCGTAAAATTCCCTTTCTCCGTTAATTTCAATGTAATTTTCGTGGCCTTTACCCGCAAGAAGTATAGTATCGCCAGATTTAGCGCTATCGATTGCATATCGAACGGCTGACGCACGTTCATTTTCAATCTTTTTTAGCTTGCTGTTTTTTATACCAGCCAAGATATCTGAGATAATACTTTGCGGTGTTTCGGTTCTCGGATTATCTTGAGTAAGCACAATATGATCGGCATACTGGGATGCAACACCCCCCATTTGATCGCGTTTGTCTTTATCTCTGTCGCCTCCGCAACCAAATACAACCCACACTTCGCCAGTTGTATGTTGTTTCGCACATAATAATGCCTGCTGCAAGGCATCAGGTGTGTGCGCATAGTCGACTAACACTGTTTTATTTGCAAACTGTGTAAGCTCCATCCGGCCATTTATGCCCTTTATTGCATAAGAAACTTTCTGCAAGTCAAAAATATTCACGCCCTGATGCAAGAAACTGGCGATAACTGATAAATAATTATAGATATTGAACCGTCCGAGAAGGGGTAATTTAATGTGGCTTTCGGTATTTTTATATTTTAGTGTAAATCTTAGACCATCCGAAGCATAACTGATATCACTCGCATTTATTTCGGCTGTTTTATTAACTAATGAGTAACCAATGGTGTCAATATTATTGCTAACCTGTTGTAGCCAGTTTTGTGATTCATTGTCATCAGCATTATAGACGAGGCAGGAAATAAATTGATTGTGCAATATAGAACGCTTCGCATGCGCATAGCGTTCCATGCTCTTGTGATAATCAAGATGATCTTGGGTCAGGTTAGTGAAAATAACTGAGCCGATGGGCAAATCATTTAGTCGCCCTTGAGCAATACCATGAGAAGACGCTTCTATCGCCACTCTACCTATCTTCATATCGGCTAGTAGTGCCAGTGTACTAAATAACTGCACAACATCCGGCGTTGTATTTGTCGTATCTTTGTATTTTCTGCCAATGGATGATGTATCGTAGATATATACCCCAAGGGTGCCAATGCTGGCCGCTTTATATCCTAGTTCGAATGCCATCTGTGCATAAATGTTTGCAACGGACGTCTTTCCATTAGTTCCTGTAACGGCCATAACATGGGATAAATTTTTTATTTGCGGAAACAATATAGTTAAAAAGTGCCCTAGTTTTTTACCTAAATCTTGAATGTGCAAAATAAACGTTGAATCCGTTTTCTGGATGTACTCGTTTTCATGTTGTCCAATATCTAGCAAAATAAGCTTTACACCTTTTTTTATTGCATCCGCTACATATTTTTTGCCATGCACTTGCAATCCTTGTACCGCAACAAACACTGAATTTGGTGAAACTGTTCGACTATCAAGCGTAATATCACTAAAGCCCTGCTGAGGAACAAAAAGTTCCGACACATTTATAGTGCTGATGGATGTAATCGCTTCAATAAGATGCTGGCGAGTAAGCACTAGTCACCGCCCTGGCGCATTGACAGTGATGGATTTGCGTCGGCATTCAAAAAATTAGTGGCTAGCTGTGAGCTATCAGGTGGCACATTTAACAACTGTAGTGCACCAGCGGCAATCTTAGAAAACGTTGGTGCGGCAGTGTCACCCGCGTGATAAAGGTCTCCCCCTGGTTCATTAATTACAACGACGATAGCGACTTGCGGATTAGAAGCGGGCGCAATTCCGGCGAAAACATTAATGTATTCTTCACCATACCCACCCGGTACCGCTTTTCGACTAGTGCCTGTTTTACCTGCAATTCTATACCCAGGCACTCTTGCTTTGAACCCGGAACCGCCTCTTTCGGTGGCACTTTCCATCATACGCACTAACGCCCTTGCGTTACTTTCATCAACAACTCGTACAGGTTCTTCGAGTGGCGGTTGGTTTAAGACAATGGATAGTGGATATTGAACGCCACCATTTGCTATGGTGGCATACATTCTCGCCAATTGCGCAGCAGTTACGGCAATATTGTATCCAAATGAAAGCGTTGAAATTTCATGTTTGGACCATTTTGACCTATGGTGAAAGATGCCATCAGTTTCACCCAACATATTAAGACCCGTCGTACTCATTAGCCCCATGTTATAGTATGTATCCATAAAAAATTCTTGCGTAATCTCAAGGGCAATCTTCGACGTTCCCATGTTTGAAGAACGTTTTATTATCTCGCTAAGACTCAGCTTGCCGTAATTACTAGGGTCGCTTACTCTACTGCCGCCGAGAAACATTTCACCAGGTGATGTATCGATAATTGTATCAACATCAATACTGCCGAATTCCAAACCAGCCAAGACTGCGAGTGGTTTTAATGAAGAGCCGGGTTCAAATGGGTCGGATACTGCTCTGTTTCGCACCCTGTGGCCGGAAACGGTTTTACGGTTGTTCGGATTGAATGATGGCGTATTTGCCATTGCCAACAACTCGCCATTGTTAACATCGACGATCACCACGGATGCGGATGTTGCCTCATATCTTAAGGTCGCAGCTTTGATCTCACGATAGGCTAACGCCTGAATTCGCTGGTCAATAGTAAGCTGTAAATCCTCAGCTTTTTTACCTACCTCCTGATCGTGGATTTCAATCTGTCTTCCTTGTTTATTTATGCTTATTCTGCGCTTGTCAGGTGTACCAGTAAGGCTTTTGTTGTAGAGCTTTTCAATGCCTTCCTGGCCAATGTCGTCAACATCAGTGAACCCAACAATATGCGCCGACACTTCGCCCATTGGATAATACCTTTTTGATTCATCGCGCAGATAAATGCCGGGTAGCTTCAAGTTTTTAACAAATTCTGACATTGCTGGTGTGACTTGGCGTTTTAAATAGACAAAGCGCTTTTTGGGGTCACTTACGCGCGACTGCAATGTTTCTACATCTATCTCTAGGACTATAGCAAGTGCCTGCCAGCGATCTTTATCCTCAAGTGCATTGTTGTCAAAAATGACTTTAGGATCAGCAAAGATGGCCTTTGCAGGAATTGAGACGGCTAGCTGCTGGCCGTTTCTATCGGTAATTAGCCCGCGGTAATTTACATTATCCCTTACCCTCAGTGTTCGTTTATCACCTTGTTCAATTAACATGTCGGGTTTGATAATTTGGATATATGCCGCTCGACCAGCGATACTTAAAAATACGGCAACGAGAACGACCAAAACCATGACAAAACGCCACTGAACATGCATTGGTGCCCCTTGTGAATTCACTTGAGACGCTTTACTTTTTTGGCGTTTTTTTTTGCTTTCTTGGTTGTGAGTGGACATTTACTTTTCTCTTATCATCACAACATCGTCACTTTGGGGGCGATACATGCCAAGCTTATGGCTCGCTCGCCTTTCAATTCGGTTGTGCTCTGCCAGCGCATTCTGCTCAATAACTAAATGACGCCATTCAACATCCAAAGCGTCTTTTTGCTGTATTAATTCTTCGTGAACGATCAGCAAGTCACGATTTTTGTGACTAGAAATCACAACGGCTAGAGCAGAACCAATAACGGCGAGATAAATAAGCAATAGCACTAAATGCCGACTTGCATCAGATGCAATCAACACCATCAAATTAAATCTCGTTTTTTCATTACGTTGATTCATAGCTTTTCTGCCACACGCAATACAGCGCTTCTGGCTCTTGGGTTTTGAGCGATTTCAACGTCTGATGCTTTTATTGCCTTACCGATAAGTCTGTATTCTTTGCCTTTATCTATCTCCTCTTGTAATACAGGCAAACCAAGCGGTAGTTTTTTACCTTGGCTTTTTGATTTAAAAAATCGTTTTACGATGCGGTCTTCAAGCGAATGAAAACTAATAACTGCTAATCTACCGCCACCGCACAATAGCGAAGCACATGTACCAAGCGCCTTTTCAAGTTCTTGTAGTTCTGTGTTTATAAAGATTCGAATTGCTTGAAAACTTCTGGTTGCTGGGTGTTTGTGCTTGTCTTTTACAGGTATAGCACCAACAATTACCTCAACTAACTCCAGTGTGTTTTTTAGTGGGGAATGTAGTCGATAGTCAACAATCGCTTTGGCGATCCGTTTTGAAAATTTTTCTTCACCAAAAGTCTTAAGCACCCAAGCGATATCTGGTTCGTCAGCTGAATTCAACCACTCTGCTGCACTTTGCCCTTGCGTCTGGTCCATGCGCATGTCCAGTGGGCCATCATGCATGAAACTAAACCCGCGTTCTGCATTGTCGATTTGCGGTGACGAAACCCCAATATCCATGAGTATCCCATCAATTTTTTCATGTAGATTTGCACGTTGCAATGTCTCATACATGCGTGAAAATTCGCAATGAAAGATGCTGAAACGCCGATCGTTAAAGTTTTTTTTAGCGTGTTCGACTGCTGAAATGTCTCGGTCAAAAGCTATTAAACGGCCGTTCTCAGAAAGGCAGTGCAAGATAGCTTTGCTATGCCCTCCTCTACCAAATGTAGCGTCGACATAAATGCCGTTTTTTTTAATGTTTAAACCGGTTATCGCCTCATTGAGCAATACCGAAGCATGCGACAATGCGGTGGCGTTCACAGTCGGAAATCCTGCAATCGCTCTGTTTGCTCAAAATTACCGCTTTGACCCAAGTTAAGATCTTCTTCGATTTGTGCATTCCACTGCTCAGTATCCCAAATTTCAAATCGGTTTATTTGCCCAACCAACATGATAGATTTGTTCAGCTTTAAAAAATCGCGAAGTATCGGAGCGATCAAGTAGCGACCGCTTTTGTCCATTTCAGCCTCAGATGCATGGCCAAGCAGGAGCCTTTGAAGAGTTCTTTCGGTTGGATGCATCGTTGATAACTGGAGAAGTTTTTGCTCAACTATTTCCCATTCGGGAAGTGGGTACAGTAACAAACATTTTTTGGTAAAGTCGATAGTGCAAACCAGCTGTCCCTGGCAATCATCTATTAGGCTTTGCCGATACTTCGTCGGTATCGTTAATCGGCCTTTTGTGTCTAGATTGATTGCGTTAGCGCCGCGGAACATTACCCCTAGCCTGTATTATTATCTAGTATATTAAATAGCCATTATTATTTTTGTTATTGTTTCGTAACTGGCTGCACTATACAAAAAATCCCTTATTTGCCACTTGTACCCACAATTTTCCAAATTTTGACACCTTGACGTTCAAAGTCAAGCGTTTTTCCACTTTAAAGTTCAATTTTAATGTTGTGCTTCATTTATTGGGTATAGACGTCATTTCATTAAATAAAGTGATTTGCTCACGCAAAAGAAGCGCATTGTGACGCCATATCAATGACATACCGCCTAAAGGACATTGCCGTAGGATAAAAAAAACCTTGGCACTTAGACCAAGGTTTATAAGGTAAAAAAATTTAAATAACAGTAATTATGTGGTTGGTGGCTACTGCTGATTTTGCTGAGCCGCTTGTTCCGCAGACATTATTTGAATAGATTGAACAGGATTATCTGTGTTGTTTGATAACTCAACCAGTCGGTTTAACTGACCAAGCGAAAGCATTGAAGAATAACATGCGCCCAAAAATCCGGCTTTGTGCATCGCTAGTACTTTATCATCGTCCAAATCAAGCAGCGTCTTTTCATTTATTGTTAAGATCCCTGTTACATTGCGAACATTGCCCGATACATAGCGCACGCGTAAGTGCACTTCTTCAAGTAGGTTAAGTTCCGTAAGTTGCTTAATAAAACGCTGATTCTGCATCTCGCTATTTGCAAGTTCTGATAAAAACTGTTGTCGCTTTACCAATACTTCACTAGGTTCACCAGCTTCAGTAAAAAGTGGTTCACCGTCATCTGTGAACATAGCAGAATTCTCATCGATAAATACGCCCAGTTTGTCTCCATCAGGTCTAATATCGAATGGGTAACGCTGTATATTGAGCGGAATGTGCGGTCCCTGCCATTTTTCGCTGTGCCAAAACAAATTGCTTCCAGGCTCTAATCCAAGCATTGCAACTGAATGTACATTCTCTGATTTCGGATCTTTTATGAAAACCACAGGCACTGCCGTAGCGAGCTGTGCATATTCTCTAATGGTTGCTGCGGCAAGGTGAGTGCCTGATGCGAATGAAAAATCAGGTTGAATCGTAATTTTCAAACCTGCGTGTTTTGCTTTATCCAGCGGGGTGTAAGTTATTGCCATTGTCTATCTCATCATTCTTTTAGTTTTATAACGGGGTTTTCTTCAAAAACATAGCGCTAAGAAAGCTGCTTTTCAAAGACTTAAATTTTTCAATATTCAAAACGGTGGGCATTATCATACAAAGACTACATAAAGTCACCCGCTGTCTGCCGAATGAAACCATCGCAGCAATGTTCTGCAATTAACCCGATACAAACTCAACTATTGTGGCAATTCAGAAGGCTGGCCAATTTGTTGTTCAATAAAGAAAGTCAGTGTGTCGAGCATTTGTTGATGCAGCGGATTGGCCATTGGCACAGCGCATTCCTCTCTTACATCAACCATGGACTTTTTAAATGCAATCCCATTTATCTGGACTTGATCAAGCACAAGGTCTGCATGGCATAGCGCATAGCTTTCATCTATTTTAAAAATGGTATGTTCTCCACTGACCGCGTTTGTCAAACGTTCAATACCAGAAAATAACGTGGTGGTGTCGGACATTGAATGCGCTGCGAATATAGGAAATTTCACTTCGTTGGTTTCCAAATAATCGCGTATATCATAAATGACATCCATGAGTACAAGACCGGCATAGCTTGCAACTTTCGGGTACTTATATGGATTAGGCCCTTGCGTTTCATATTCGCCATCGAGCCATTTCGACAAGGTTTTAATGCCCCAGATACGTGACATGCTCTCTGCCGATGATGATAACTCAAGTGCGCCAGAAAAAGACAAAAGCGCCGTAATGTTGTCCGGATTTCGAATACTGTACCATGTTGCGAAGGCGGCTCCGGTGCTGAATCCGCCAACAATTATTGGTTGTTCTGTTGAAGTGAAAATACGCATCACATCATTGACGTGTTGATACCATCTCGCTTGCAACTGAGAATCTTGCATATCGTCATCAGCGTCGAGTTTTCCATGACCAGGTGTAAGCGGTACAACAATATTAAATTGATTTCGGTGGAGATGTTCAGCAATGCTTCTGAAAAAAAAGGGGCTGTCACTAAGGCCATGAAATAGCACAATAGTGCCTTTACTGTCTTTTGCCCGAAGAATATAAGGCGCGTTGCCTTCGTTTTTCAACGCGGTAGAGCATACTTTAAATTCATAGGCTTTCTGGTTGTTGCAACGATTAATCTCAGCCAATTCTTGCTCATAAATCGATTCAAATTTGGACAGCTGTTCGTCGGTGATGAGAGAGTATGCTAACTCAGAATGCATAAGGCCAACAAACATGATGGCACAGCTGAGAAATATTTGGTTGTTGATGATTTTAAACACGGCTTTCATTTACCTTTTTGTTTTTATACTTTCGCCATTCAGAAGCCATGCAGTAATTTTGACACATTATGTGTTCTGTATTTCAGCGCCTTCTATTTTTTAGCTTTTTGTTTTTAACTCGTCTAATCCATATTTGTCAATTAATGAGTATAACGTCGGCCTTGTAACGCCCAACAATTCTGAGGTTTTAGAAATATTTTGTTCAGCTTGCACGTATGCTTGCCTAATGGCCTTTGATTCAGCGATTTCTCGAACTTCGCGTAAGTTAAACACTTGATTAATTTCTGATGTACCAAAAGAGTACAAACCTAAGTCATCAGCTGTCAAATGCGCTCCTTCGGCCAAAACGACTGCAGATTTTAACTTATTCTGCAGCTCTCTTATGTTTCCGTTCCATTTGTGCTGTCGCATTGCTTCAATCGCATCATCAGTAAACCCTTTCACTTTTGCGCCATATTCATCACAATATTGGTTCATAAACGTTTTCGCCAACAGAATGACATCATTTTCACGATCTCGCAAAGGTGGAATGACAATACTTATCTCGCCTATTCGGTAGAACAAGTCTTCCCTAAAGGTCTCTTGTTTTACCATTTCTTGTAAGTCTCGGTGAGTTGCACACACCACTCTAACATCAACAGGAAGCTCTTCCCTACCGCCTATTCGCTCGATAACTCTTTCCTGCAGAAAGCGCAACATTTTGGCCTGCAAACCAAGCGGCATATCGCCGATCTCATCGAGAAAAAGCGTTCCGCCTTCAGCTGTTTCTATTTTGCCTTTGGTCGTTTTGTTTGCGCCTGTAAACGCACCTTTTTCATAACCGAAAAGTTCGGACTCTAGCAAGTTTTCTGGAATGGAGGCACAGTTTATTGCGACAAACCGCTTATCCCGGCGATTGCTCGTATTATGTATGGCACGCGCAAATACTTCTTTGCCGGTGCCGCTTTCACCCAACAGCAGTGTGCTAATATCTGTTTGCGAAATTTTTTCCGCCTTTCGCGCCACGCTGGTTATCGCATCACTGATACCGATTATGCCGCCCATAGCCGAATCTGGATTAGATAGTTTGCGGTTTTCTTTTTCAAGATTTGCCAGCACTGCGGCTCGCTGAATTATCAGATTCAGTATCTGTGTATCGATAGGTTTTTGATAATAGTCGTAAGCACCCAAATTAATTGCTTTCAGTGCATTCTCTCTATCATCGTTTCCAGTAACAACAATCACTTTTGTCGCTGGTGCCAATGTAAGTATTTCAGTTAATGCTTTAAGCCCTTCAGATGCATTAGCAGGGTCGGGAGGCAAACCCAAATCTAGGGTTACTACAGTAGGCTCAAATCGACGTAATTGGGTAATCGCACTTGCCCTATCAACTGCAAACACGACTTCGCTATCTGTCAATGCCCATTTTAATTGTTTTTGTATCCCTAGGTCATCATCCACAACAAGAATTTTATTCATTGATTATACGTCCCAAGTGCCTGTTGGTAGTGTGATGTGAAAAGTCGTACCTTGATTTGGTGCGCTAGAAACTGACAGCGCCCCGCCAATTTCCTCAATGAACACTTTTGCATCATACGCGCCAATGCCCATCCCAGCGTTCCCCTTGGTCGTTTCAAATGGTTTAAATAAGCGATTTTGAATGAATGACTCTGTCATGCCGATGCCATTATCTTGGATAGATATTAGGATATTTTCATCGTGTTCTATAGCTTGAATTTTTACTAAACCATTTTCGGAGGTTGCTTGCTGTGCATTATTTATTAGATGGAAAAGAATATTCGACATTTTTTCTGCGTCAATAAAGGCGTAAATTGTTGCCTTGTTTTCCAAAATGGGTATCGGCGCACTACTTTTACACTTTTCATCGATTACACGTTCAATTATATCTGTTAGGTTTACTTTTGATACGTGAGTAGTGCTCTCTGGATTCTTTTGCATGAGCTGCTTCAACATTTTATCCATACGCACTTTTGTGTGACCAAGGGTTTCAAAAGTGTCATCAATAAACTCCGGGTTGTTTTTATGCTGCTGGGCATTACTCAAAATTAAATTCACTTGTGCGAGTACATTTTTTAAATCGTGCACTACAAAAGCAGACATTTTATTGAATGCATCAAACTTTGCGTTTTCAGCAAGTGCTTCTCTACTTTCTGCATTTAAGATATATGACGTTATTTGTTCAGAGACGGCACTGATATAATCTCTTAGCTCCCAATTTAATGCTCTTTTATTATGGGGTTCTGAAGACATAGCCATGATTCCCCAAATCTTATCGTTCGTCGTCATTGGAATAATTAGCTGGTACCTGCATTCGTTTATAATCTGACTCTTCATTGATAATGCTTCGTAGATTTCTGGTTTACCGGCGAGTTCATCAACATCAATGATCCAGCATTTTTTTTCCAGAAAGGCAGCAAAGGCGTCCAGCATCGGATCTGAAATATAGGTTTGTGCGTCTGATGATTGCGCTACTATCCGCATTTGAGTATCTTTCTTTTTGTAGAGTACACCTACACTATACCCTAGACTCGCTAACCAACCCTCGAGCGCTTTTTGATAAACATCTTCAATTCCATTAGGCAACGTTGCAAGCTGTTTTGTAAGCTTTACCCATTCAACGCGGTAATCAAACTGATTTGCATAAAAGTGTTTTGTAATGAACACTTTTACATTTGAACGGACTTGCTGTGACAATAATAATGCCGCTAAAAAAACCAATGCGATAAATGAAAAAGCAATCTGTATACCTGTACTCCAATCTCCTCCATAATATTGAACGGCATATCCAATTATTCCCATTAATAGAAGATATACGCCTGCTATCATTAATAATGTGCTATGTAGCACTACTTCTCGACTGACAAAGATCTCTATTCCCCAATGCGTTATCCTTCGCACAGCAATAAACAAAAATGGCAGGATTGCAAAAAAGATGTAACCTCTTGCGGCAAAGAAGTCCCAGCTGAGCGTGTTTAGCATTATTGCGTTTGTGTAAGTGACAAAATCAACTGTACCCATAACAGCGATAAAAATTACCAGCGGTTTAAAAGCCCATCGACTGGAACCCGCCTGTCTATAGACCAATTCCGTCATGACCAACATTTGCAATGCGATCAATGTGTGGATAATAAATTGAGATGTATTTGGAAGTATGTGAGTAATGTTGAGCACAATTGCAATCGAAGGGAGTATTAACGCGATCAATGTATGTTGATTTACAAAAAACGCAGTAAAACTCTGGAGGCTAGATCGCAAGCAGGCTGACAAAAAAATCACCCAACCAAGCTGCCGAACAGCATCGTACACAAGAATTTTTTCTTGGCCTAGACTCGGATCAAGGTAACTGATGTGACAAAGTGACCAAATCAACGTAACAAGTGTTGCTAGCACCAAAAAGTGCTTGGCCAGTCCAGCTTTTTTCACCGTTAATAACAACAATAAAAAAAGCGCATACGAGAGCGCGGTCAGTCCATACCCTAGGTCAAAAAGCAAGAATGCTACCTTTTACGCAATAATAGGCTACCAATTGAATAACCAGCCCCGAAGGAACAAATCAATCCGTAATCACCGACTTGTAAATCACGATTATGCAGATGAAAAGCAATAATTGAGCCTGCTGATGCAGTATTTGCGTATTCATCCAATACGATTGGGGCTTCGTCTTGTGTTGCATCTTGACCTAACAAACGTTTACTAATCAAGACATTCATATTTACATTGGCTTGATGCAACCACCATCTGCGCAGGTCTTGTGGACTAAGCTCATGACTTGCGAGGTGCTCAGTTATGTGCGCAGCAGCAAGTGGACATACTTCTTTGAATACTCTGCGACCGGCTTGATGAAAAAGTTTATCTGCGGCATATGGCTCTTCATCAGTAGCATATGTCATGTATCCGAAGTTTGACCTTATATTGTTGGAATACTGAGTCAACGCTTTTGTAGATAATATGTCATACATATTGGCACTTGACGCAGTAGCTTCGTTTTCGAGCACCGTCGCCGTTGCGACATCGCCAAAAATGAAATGACTATCTCTGTCTTTATAGTTGATTTGAGGTGAGACCAACTCAGGATTAATAACTAATACCGCTTTTGCACTTCCTGCTTTGACCATTTCGTAACCGCGGTGCATACCGAAAGTCGCAGCTGAACAGGCCACCAGCATATCAAAACCGAAGCCTTTAATACCCAGTGCTTGCTGGACTTCAATGGCGATTGCTGGATAAGCACGCTGTGTATAAGCACAAGATACAATCACAGCGTCTATGTCTGCGGCCGACTTATTTGCATTTTTCAGTGCATCCTCGGCTGCCTTTACCGCAATTTCGCCTTGATGAGAAAGCTCATTGTCAGGTCTTGGCGTAATGTTCGGCCGCATTCGTTCGATGTCTAACACTCCATCTTTACAATAGATGTAGCGACTTTTAATGCCTGATGCTTTTTCTACAAACTCAGCGGATGAAAGTGGTTTTGCCTGTTTTGTACCATCGCTGATCGCAGAGGAGTATCGTTGATTATGCCACTGGGCATATTCATTGTAGGCATCAACAAGCTCTTCATTACTAATACTGTAATCAGGCGTCCACAAACCCGAACCACTTAATACGACGTTATCGGACATAATCCTCTTATCGACTCGCATGTATTTTGTTTACGTTGTCAAAATAGTAGTGCGTCCAAAAGAAGATATCAACATTAGGGCGTGTTGACCTTTGTTCATTATTTAAGCAGCAGGTCAACACGCCCTAATCAACCTCTACGGATATCGGCATAATTTTAGATAGGATTTTGCCAATATTTCGGAATAACTGAACGCGCGTTGTCCCAGTTCTCCAAACCAAGCCAATCTCTCTGTGTGCATTGTTTTCAGAAGGCATTGCCTCAACATCAGTTCCCGTCAATATCCCTTGCTTTAGTGCCATACTTGGTAGAAAACTATATCCAAGTTCACTATTGACCAGGGAAACAAGGGTATGGAGTGAACTCGCGCTGAGTGAACTAACCTGAGATTTATGGGCTAACCCACATGCACTGACAGCATGGTCTGTCATGCAATGTTCTTTTTGTAATAAAAAAATACTTTCATTGGGCAATTCATCAATGATTATTGTCTGATCAGAATCTGAAAGCTTGTCTTTATGCCCGATCAAATGGAACGGGTCTTTGCCGATAATTAGCTGCCTGCAGCCACTTGTCTTTATTGGCAAAGCGAGCACCAAAAGGTCAAGTTCACCATCGCCTAGTTTTTCTAGAAGATTGTCAGTTGTATCTTCCGTAAGTTGTAGCGAAATCTTTGGTAGCACACTATTTATCTCCTGAATCATCGATTCAAAAATAAAAGGTGCGATAGTAGGGATTGCTCCCATACGCAAATTCCCAGTCTGCCAATCCCCCATTGAAGTCGCAAAATCTATCCAGTCATTTGTATGACTCAACAGTATTTTACTTCGCTCGACCATGGCTTCACCAAAGTCCGTAAAAACAAAGGCTTTATGTTCTCTTTCTAGTAATTGATGGCCCAAACTATCTTCTAGGTTTTGGATTGCTGTGCTCAGCGTGGATTGACTCACGTTGCATTTTTGCGCAGCCTTCAAAAAGTGCTGTTCCTTATGCAGTACAGTCAAATAGTACAGGTGTTTTAAATTTGGAAATCGTGTCACTTAGCGATCCATTTACAGTCCACTTTTAACCAGATTATAGTTTAGCGGAAAAACCGAACATCTACTAAATCCCAAAAGCGAATGTAAGCATGTAGAATATTATGATAGACAACGTTGCGCCTGCTGGAAGCGTTATTATCCAAGATGTCACAATGGTCTTGATAACTTTCCCATCTACTGCAGCGACGCCTTGTGCTATCCCAACACCTAGCACAGCCCCCACCAGTGTCTGCGTCGTCGAGATTGGAAGACCGGTACCAGATGCAACCAAAACAGTCGTTGCCGCTGCCAATTCAGCGGCAAACCCTCTAG
>DDLV01000127.1 GCA_002340325.1 Glaciecola sp. UBA2563
CTCATCTTCTGCAGGTGGTTTTTCAAACCCGCCGATATCAAAACCCCATACATCAGAAACAATACCTCTAACTAATGAGACGTCTTCAGCTGTAATATTGGCTTCTTCGTTAAGTGCGCCGGAGCCTGCGGGACCGCGATTAAGGGGAGCAGTTTCTTCAAACTTGTCATAGGCAACAAAGAAGAAAAGCTTATCTTTGATGATAGGACCGCCAAGTGTTGCATAGAACGTTTCTTCTTCGAACGTAAAGTCGAAGTCGTCATCTTGACTTTTATCACCGATTAACGAGTCATCGGTAAAAACATATCCAACAGAGCCTTTGAATTCGTTGGTACCTGATTTGGTAACAGCGTTGATGGTTCCGCCAGTAAACCCGTTATATACCACATCAAATGGTGCAGTCTGAATCGACAATGACTCGATGGCATCAAAAGAGATGGGCGAGCGTTGTGTTGGAAAACCATTAGCGTTCAAGCCAAATCTGTCATTAAGCGCAACACCATCGATGGTAAGTGAATTGAATCGGTTATTCGCACCTGCGATGGTTAGCTCTTTTGCACCACCACTTTGCACGTTTACCGATGCAAATGGATCAAGTTCCGCTGCATCCGTAATATCACGGTCGATTGTTGCAACTTCTTGCAGCGCTTGTAGTCCTAAACTTGTGCTAAGACCTTCATTAGAGAACCCTGCGATAGCAGTAGCAGCACCCGTCACGGTGATAACTTCGGTTCCGGACGTAGATTCTACAAGCACTGGTAATGAAAACGTTTGGTCAAGTGACAAAAACAAGTCGTCGATTTGTACTGGCACAAAGCCTTCACCGCTGATGGTGACCGTATATGGCCCACCAACACGAAGACCTCGAGCGGAAAACGTACCGTTTGCGTTAGTTGTTGTTGTTGATACCGTACCAGATGGCGTGTGCGTAATGGTGACGGTTGCATTTGGATAAATGGTGCCAGATTCTGCAGCCACGTTACCCCGAATAGAGGAGGTCGTGTCTTGCGCTATTGCTGCTGTGGATAACCCAACAGACAGCGCGACTGCAACTGCAATTTTACTCAGTTTAGCCTTTGTAAGCATTTTTGATTTCCCGTAGTGATTTATTATTCTGTCTTCCTATAAAAATTTTTTGTTTTTATAAGGATTTTTTACCGCTAAAATTTTCCATGTGTAATGTGACAGTTTTATGACGGTTCGTACATCTTAATAATTTATTCACGTTGAACAACATTGCTATCAGATGTAAGACCAAAAAACTGTTACTATTAGGATAGTCGATTTGTTAAGGATTGCATGTCATCAAAAGAAGTATGAAAAGCCCCATTATCATTGCCATTGCTGGCGCCTCAGGATCAGGTAAATCATTGTTCACGCAGAACCTAACGCTTAAACTGTCAAGCCAATCAGGGGCATTATTAGTCTTGCAAGAAGACCACTATTACAAGCCTCAAGATCATATTCCGCTTGAAGAAAGAGCAAATACTAACTATGACCACCCTGACGCCTTTGAACACGACTTATTGCAACTTCACTTGGAGGCGCTCAAGCAAGGCGACGATATCGACTACCCGTCCTATTGCTATGTTACCCATACTCGATTACCTGAAACGGTTAAATTAAAGGCAGCGCCTGTCATCATTGTAGAAGGCATTATGCTGCTGACTCAAATTCAACTATTTGCCTACTTCGATGTTAAGGTATTTGTGGATACAGCACTTGATGTCTGTTTGATGAGAAGAATGCTGAGGGATACGCATGAGCGGGGTCGCACGCTGGACTCAGTAGCACAACAGTATGAAAAAACAGTAAAACCAATGTATCATAAGTTTATTGAACCAAGTAAAAGCTTTGCCGATTTGATTATTCCACAAGGCGGTGAAAATCACCTAGCTATTGATGTGGTGTCAGCGTATCTGACCAAAAAATGAGTCAAATCACGAAAACCTAACGATGGGATGGTTGATATTCGGTAAACGTAAGATAACGATATCCGATTCCAATAATTAAAATAATAAAGTACAAAGGGAATAGACATGGTGAGTTTTTTGGGCATTGCCCTACTGTTTGCAATCGGATATGCACTCTCGTCAAACCGCAAAGCAATAAATTGGAGAACCATCGGCGGCGCCTTTGCAATTCAAGCATCCATAGCGGGCTTTGTTCTCTATACAGATATTGGCGTTGACATATTAAACGCGATTACGACTTTCGTTCAGAATATTATTAATTACGGCACCGTCGGTATGGAATTTGTGCTTGGTCCGCTTGGCAACCCTGCAAATGAACGTTCACTTGGTTTTATTTTCGCGTTTAATGTGCTGCCCGTCATTATCTTCTTTTCTGCACTAATAAGCGTTCTTTACCACCTGCGTATCATGGAAGTTATAATTAATCTGATAGGCGGTGCATTAAATCGTTTGCTGAAAACTAGTCGCCCTGAATCTATGTCAGCGGCGGCCAATATATTTGTCGGTCAAACAGAAGCACCACTGATTGTAAGGCCCTTTATAGCAAAGATGACGAGAAGTGAGCTATTTGCCATTATGGTTGGCGGCCTAGCATCTGTGGCCGGCTCGATTATGGCAGGATACTCGAGCATGGGGGTTGAACTCAAATATCTACTTGCAGCGAGTTTTATGG
>DDLV01000156.1 GCA_002340325.1 Glaciecola sp. UBA2563
ATCAAGTAATTAATTTCAGCGTCGACCGTGCTGGACTAGCCACTTTTGCTAACGACTCAGCATCTGGGTTAACAAATGCGCAAGGTATCGCCACAATCTCAGTTAGCGTAGACACGGCCACCGGTAGCGGCGTCATACAAGCGACGGCTAATTCCAACGACGCAGTGGTATCAACCATTAGCTTCACATCACTCGGAGCAAGAACTACCTCGCCTGCTGACCTTGACGTGTTATCAGCAAGTCCTTTTTTAGAGTCAAGCGGTATAGGACAAGTTGAAATAATTGCCGTCGTCAAAGATGAAAATAACATATTACTGAGCGACGTTCCTGTAAGCTTTTCTGTTGACCAAAATGCGGCGCTCGCAAACGTTGACTCAGCCACAGGTGAGGATGGTACGGCCAGAGCATTCGTAACCACACAAAACTTTCCAGAAAACAGGACGGTAACGGTTTCGGCTGTCGTACAAGGCAATGAAGGCTCAATCACAGAGACGATTTTATTAGACGTCATCGGAACTTCGCTTTCTGTAAGCGGCGCTGCGTCACTCATTATAGACGATAGTACACCTATCACAATTGTGCTCACGGACTCTAACGGCAACGCAATAACCAACCAAACTATTAACGTGACTGCGTCATCTGGCACAGTATCAAGCTCATCACCATTAACTAATACGCAAGGCGTGGCAACTATAGACTTTACTGCCGACACTTCCGGTCAAGCAAACATTACGGCTACTGCATTAAACGCATCAGCTGAATTTACGCTTAATGTCCAACAAGATGACTTTAGCTTTACAGTCGTTCCTACGGAGGACATAAATATCAACCAAGATGCGCCACTTACTATGCGTTGGTTCCGCGATGGCGTCCCCTTTGTAAATGGGAGTATAGAGGTAACAAGTTCGCGAGGTAGTATTCTCGTCAATGGTGTAGAGCAAAGCACTATCATGACAGACGCTAATGGCTTGGCAACTGTTACTATAAACTCTGCTTTTGCAGGTCCATCTTCAATATCTGCACTCGGCACTGATAGTAACAACCAGATTGTGACGGCAAGAGCGGATGTTAACTTTATTGCGACAGAACCTGCTACCATATCGGTCGATGCTACACCCGATTTGATAGGGCCAGATGGTCAATCGTCAACAATTACTGCTATCGTTAGGGATGCATCAGGAAACCTTGTAAAAGGGAGAGTAGTAGATTTCACCGTAGTTGTAGATAACACTGGCGGCAACATCTCACCGAACAACGCTATCACAGACGAAAATGGCGTAGCGAGCACGGTTTACACATCAAATGCCGTGAGTTCTGATGACGGCATTTTAATTAGAGCATCTAGTGGTAATGTTCAAAATGACACGCTAATGACGGTTGGTAACAGAGCATTTGATATTTCTGTTGGTACCGGTAGCGAGATAGAAATAATTGATACTGCGACTTACAGTAAACGATTCTCAGTATTCGTAACAGATGCTTCATCAAGACCGATAGTAGGTGCAGAGTTGACGGTAACCGCTTCAACGACAAATTATCGAGAAGGATTCTGGGTATGGAATGCTGCTGATTCTATCCACAACACAGTCGTAACCGGGCAGTGTTTATCAGAGGATCTTAACAACAACCAGCGATTAGATGATGGCGAAGACTTTAATTCAGATAATGAGCTAACACCCGGTAACATCGTGTCAGTTGCATTCGCAAATGGGGTATCTACAACCAATGAATTTGGTCAAGCGCTTGTTGATGTCATATATTCAAAGGAATTCGGTGCTTGGGGTACTATTGACCTAACAGTATTCGGTCAATCTGTAGGAACAGAATCTAAAGAAACAAAGACTCACGGCCTAGGTGTGGCAGCCATAGACCTGACCGACCAAAGCAAACCACCACCACCTAGTCCGTTTGGCACAGATGGCTTGTGCGAAACAGCATTTTAGTAGCCACAGTTAAAGAAATACATCCAAACTACAGTCATCCGCATCGTCGAGACAACCAATCTAAACGATGCGTTTATCTTTGAAATGGAAAAATAGACCCCAGTGATAACAGTTGTGTCAGTTCATCTAACGCAATCTTACTTTCGTCTAGTAACGCAGGGTCGGCCAAATCCTCGGTTTTTAGCTTGTCACGATAATGTTTCTTGACCCAATCACACAAAGCAGGATATGTTCGATCGTTGATTAGACAATTTTGGTTGACGGCACGATATTCCTGGCCGTTAAGCACTACGCGTAACCTTAAGCAAGCAGGTCCGCCACCGTTTTGCATACTTTGCTTGACGTCAAAGTACTTTACATCACTAATAATTCCATTAGATGACACAAGCTCAGATAAATAGGCATAAACCGCTTCATTTTGTTGGCACTCGGTTGGTGCAATTATCACCATTTCACCGGAAGGCAACTCAATTAACTGTGTATTAAATAAGTAAGAGCGTACCGCATCTTGAACGCTTACATCTTCAGTTTTAACCTCTACGAAATGAAAGTTTTGATGTCCAAATGCAGATTGAATGTCTGTTTTAACCCTATCTGTACTTAGAAACGCTTGCTCGTGATAGAAAAGTACGTTTCTAGAACCCACAGCGATGACATCATTGTGAAAAACACCTTGGTCTATAATATCTGGATTCTGCTGTGCAAAGACCGTTTTATTCGCTTGCAAGCCGTGTAATCTTGCTACCGCTTGTGACGCTTCTAATGTTTGTCTCGCAGGGTATTTCAATGGCTTGCGCTTACTGTCGTCAAAGGCATATTTACCAAAAACGAAAAACTCAACGCCTTGTTCACCAAATGCACGACAGAACCGCGTGTGATTAGCGGCACCTTCATCACCAAAATGTTCATTATCCGGCAAGTGCAAATGGTGCTTAAAATGATCATCATTGTTAAATATGGCGCGAAGAATATTGCCTGTTGTCGTGGGCTCAATTGAACGATGAAATTTATTAGTGAGATTAGCCGGGGTAAAATGGATTTTGTTATCGCTGGTGTCCGCGCTTGGCGATACCGTTGCCGCATTCGCTGTCCACATGCTTGAAGCAGAAGAGACTGCCATTAACAAATGGGGGGCTGTACGATAAGTCGACTCCAGTACATTCTTGTCGCTACCCGAAAAACCAAGTCGTCTGAGTGCTTTAACATCAGGACGCTGTTGCGGAGGAATTACGCCCTGCGCCAATCCCAAGTCTGACAGGGCTTTCATCTTGGCAAGTCCCTGCAATGCAGCTTGCTTTGGATTGCTTTCGCTGTTAGCGTTTGATTTGGATGCTACATTGCCGTACGACAAACCTGCGTAGTTGTGGGTCGGTCCAACTAAGCCGTCAAAGTTTGCTTCTTTTGCTACCATTTCACACCTGATGTTCTATTAAAGAATACTTTACAATTCTTAAATGTTCATATTTTAAACAAATAAAGTTATTGCATTAAAAATACCTGCAATTTCGCATTTAAATTGAGCGAATGATCGCGGATTATACGTATTAAAATTGTATTAACAATAACAGATAATAGAAAATTACATTAAAAACAATAACTTCTGACTATTTAAGTAGATATTTATACGACTTTACTTGTTTTCTATTCACTTTGTAGATATATGTAAAAAA
>DDLV01000096.1 GCA_002340325.1 Glaciecola sp. UBA2563
ATAACGCTCGGGCAGGCAAAGAAAATTTTTAATGGTGACGCTGTTGAGCCGCCGCAAACGTCCGGTCGATATGACACGAAACTCGATTCGTCTCGCAATCAGTATTATTTATTCAGTGAAACCATTTCTTTACCTGGTAGATTTAAATTTGAATGGGAAACGGTGCTTTCAGGCATTGGCTACTTCTTTGCTGATACAGACAGCATTGATGATACTGGTCGCTTTATTATAAATGCACCCGCGCCGGACATACATGTCCATGGATTTGGTTTTGATGTAGTGCCGCTGACTAATTTTAACGCATACGGTCCAACGCGTGTGTCATGTTCATTAGAGCGGATAGACAGCAGCACTATTGAATTTAGGATCAATGGCGCATTGCAAGCTTTCACCAGTGATTCAGGCGTATTTACGGTCAACTCTATTGGAGCAAAATACGCAGGGCCAACAAGTGTGCCGTCATACAATGATGTCATGGCGAATGTGAAGATAACGAAAAAAGACACGCTTCTTATTGATGCCCCGCTTGATGGTAACTATAGCCTTGAAAATCCGCAGGTTGCAAATAGAGCCTCCTCTGGCATAACTATTACTGCGGTGAATATTGAATCGGGTGATTCGGCATTTGTGGTACCAAACAACAACCCAACGCTGCCAAATTCATCTATTTATGAGATTTACCGTGCTGATGTGCCTGCAACAGCTGAGCTTAACGCCATGATTTCAGCGGTGCCGAATCACGTACAAATCACACTCAACAATGGATTATCCTTCTATGTTTTCCCTGGTACCCACGAAGCCGCAATAGGAACTAAGCCATCATTGAACACCGATTTGTCACATTTCAATTTTGTGGCGCTTCCAGAGAATCGAAACGGGCTAACTGATTTTACTGATGCGCAATTCACAATCCTGTTAAACGCCATCATTAACGCGATGCTCGGAACCAACTTACCGACAGAGTTCAACGAAAGCAACGCCGCCGAAAACTACTACGTCTTTGGAAAAAATGCCGTTGACAACCCAGCCGATGGCCGCGGCTTCAAATTTAGCAGTGACGGCATGACACGCTTTATGTCGCAATTTACCTAATCTAATTCATCAGGAGATAACAAAATGAAAGCTACTTCAGTAGTCGCTTTACTGTGCCTGTTATTCAGCACATTTGCTAATGCGATCACGTTTGTGCCGCAAGTCACCGGTCCTTCTGGTGAATTACCTTTCGCACCTGGTGTTAAAGGGTATGGGGTGTATATTCGCCCAGCGCAGAACGCAACCGTTTACAAAGTCACCAATTTAAATCCATCTGGCACGGGAAGTCTTGAGGATTGTGTTAATCAGACGGGTAAGCGCGTATGCGTGTTTGAAGTGGCTGGTCGCATTAAATACGCTGATAGCAACCGCTTTCAAATCAACAATGATAACCTGCACATTGCCGGTCAAACTGCGCCTTATCCTGGCATTGTCATCCAAGCGGCTAAAAGCGCCATTGCAGCAAACAACGTCATTGTCGAACATGTGCGCTTTATGTCATCAGACGAGCACACCAACAGCGACATTAATAACCCGCAGGGCTACCATGATAGAGACGCACTGGCGATTGAAGGGAATCTGTCCAATGTGGTGTTAAATCATGTGACGCTGACGTTCAGCATCGATGGTGTGTTGGATATCTGGGGCAACGTCAATGACATTACTGTGCGTAATTCCATCATCGGCCCACCGCTTAATTATTCCATACACGGCGGCTCATCTAGCGCGACAACGTGGAGCCAATTAGAAGGTCATCCCCTTGCGTTTTTAACGGGCTACCAAGGCGAGAATATCGATATTACGCGCAGTGTTGTCGCTTATGCCTATGAAAGAACACCTCGCATTGGTATGGATAACCTCTTCTACAGTGAGAATGTCAATTATCTTCCCAATCGCCCGTTTTTTGTGGACTTATACACGCGTAATGTCTCAGGCAGTAATCAATCTATAGAGGCTAATGTTGTTGGCAACGTCTTTATCACTGACCGTTCAAGCTCTAACATCGTTACCATTACAAACGAATTCTCCGGTGGCCATGTCAATCTTTACGGTACACAAAATCAATTAGTATTGAGCAATGGCGCGTCCTCATCGATTCCGACAATGGCATCAGCACTTCGCACAAGCGACAACCAAGGGACTTACAATGTCAGCGGCTCGCCTCGCGCTATGCCGCACGCGCAAACCATTCCCACAAGTCCAATAAGCGAAAGCGTTGTACTTGACTTTGCAGGCGCTAGACCCTCGCAGCGCATACCGCTTGAAATTGAAATTATGGCCAACATTGCTGCACGTCAAGGCGATTATATAAATTGCTACAGCGAAGTGTCCGATCCGCGTTTTCTGCAAGTACTCAACGGCGGCGCAACGTACGATGATACGTTTTACACTCCGCCCACGATTGCAGATAGATGCGAACTGGATGCAAAAGGCTGGACAGGTTGGCGCAATTGGTTACTACCAACATTCGAAATCAATCGACGCACCCTGAGCGACAGACTACCAAGTGATTTAAATACTGTGCTGGCAAGCGGCTACACAAAGCTTGAAGCCTTCTTGCATGCATGCTCGATGAAAGTAGAGCTTGATTATGGTGGATGCGATGAGAGCTTTATTCAAACGTCTGGTCAAGGCTGGACGCAGTAATGAAAACCAAAGTATTCAAGCCAACCTTCAAAGCGTCAAAACAACAAGCTTTTCAACCAACGCGCTTTTTGAGCACCGTAACTCAATATCTCCGCGTGCTCGATAGCAATAACAATCAGTTACAAGATTCAAACAATAAA